>NZ_JACEGK010000168.1:0-14030 GCF_056859195.1 Streptomyces sp. NH27 | reverse complement strand
GCCCCGACCTGCCTCAAGCGTCCACGACCACCGTGCCGAAATGGCGCCCGCGTACCAAGTCCTCCAACGCCTGCGGCGCCCGTTCGATGCCCGCGATCCGGGTGTGCGGGAACTGGATGCGGCCCGCGCGCAGCCACTCCCCGAAGCGGTCGGTCCACTCCGGGGCCACGTCCTGGTGGTCGATGCCGCTGTAGCCGCGCAGCGACACCCCCTGCAGGATCAGGCGGAAACCGTCGACGGCGACGGGTGCGCCGGCGCCGTCGCCGCTTGCGTCCAGCTGCCCGGACAGCGCCCCGACCAGCGCGAACCGTGCTCCCCGCCGGGCGGCGCCCACGGCCGCGGCGAGCTGCTCGCCGCCCACGTTGTCGAACACGACGTCCACCCCGTCCGGCGCCGCCTCCGCCAGCCGCTGCGCGAAGGACCCGGGCCCGGAGCCCCGAAGAACGACCGCGTCGTAGCCCAGCTCGGCGACCAGCCGCTCGGCCTTCTGCGCCGACCCGGTGCTGCCGATCACCCGCCCGGCACCCAGCTGCCGCGCGATCTGCCCGGCCAGCGTGCCCACCGCCCCCGCCGCCCCGGTGACCAGCACGGTGTCGCCGGCGCGCACCTCGCCGAGCCGGGTCAGCGCCCCGTAGGCGACGACGCCCTGATTGAGGTACTGGACCGGGTCGGGCAGCGCGCCGTCCTGGTCCAGCCGTACGCACTGCTCCGCGGGCACCACGGCGTACTCGCGCCAGCCGAGCATGTGCAGGACCGGGGTGCCCGGCCGCAGCGCACCGCCGTCCGGCGCGGCCACCACCTCCCCGACCGCCGGGCCGAAGAGCGTGTCCCCGGCCCGCAGCGACGGCAGCGGCGCGTCCTGGACCGTGCCGCCCATCAGGGTGCGCAGCGCGGCGAAGACCATGAAGTGGTGGTTGCGCACCAGCACCTCGCCCGGCCCGGGCGCCGGCACCGGCCCCTCCACCACCGTGAAGTGCCGCCGCTCGGGCAGCCCGTCCGGCACCTCGGCCAACCGCACCTCGCGCGCACCGCCACCTGTCGCCGTTGCCATCGCCTGTTCCTCTCCGTCGTGCTTCCCTGGTCCGTCGCACCCGGTGTGACCATTTCGTGTCGCTGTGTCACGTGCCGCGACCAGTTCGTCGTACGAACTGACGAACGACGAACCGGGCCGGCGCGTACGTACGAACGCACGAATTCACGAGCGCGCCGGAACGCTAACCCCTGACCCGCACGTCAAGGTCAAGCCCCGCATATTCCCCCGTATGGCGCAAGCCGGGCGGGAGGTCCAGGCTGGAGGTACGCCCCGGCGCCGGCGTGGCAGGTCCGGGCAAGAGCCGCTGATGCGGTCCTCCCCCCTGCCGCGCGCCCGTCCCGGCCGGAGGGAGGACCTGGCATGTATGACAACGCCGATCCCGTGACGCGGCCCGATCCGCGGGTCCTCGCCCGCCGCGTCGCCGAACGCCGGCTCCAACTGGGGCTGAGCGAAGGCGCTCTCGCGACGCAGGCGGGCATGGCACCGCGCTACCTCCAGCACCTGCTCAGCGCGGGAGTGGACTTCGACCCGGGCGGCTTCGTCCGGATCGCGGCCGCGCTCCACCTGTCCTACGACGACCTGCTCGAAGGGCGCAGCGACCCCCCTCCGGGGCAGGGTGAACCGGCCGAGCACCCCGCCCTGCTCCATCTCACCGAGCCCGAGTGCTGGGACCGGCTCGGCAGTCGCGGAGTGGGCCGGATCGCGCTACCGGTCGAGCCGAGTCCGGGCGTCTTCCCGGTCAACTACTCGGTGGACGCGCAGCCGGCCGGCACGCGGTCGATCGTGTACCGCACGGCGCCCGGCAGCGCCTCCGCCCCCGACGCGGGCGCCGCCGTCTCCTTCGAGGTGGACCGGGTGGACGACCACGTCAGCCAGGGCTGGAGCGTCCTGGTCACCGGTACCGCCGAGCACGTCGACGACCCGGTCGTGGCCCGCCGCCTCGACGAGCGCCACCCGGCGGAGCCGTGGTCCGGCGGCAACCTGCCGCTGTGGGTGCGGATCCGCCCGGGCAGCGTCAGCGGGCGGCGGATCGGCGCGCTGTGACCCGCCGGCCGGCGGCGCGCCCGCGCCGCCGACGCGCACCCATGTCCGGTGCCGCACCGGGTAGGCGCATGGGGAGACAGTCGCGCTGAAGGAGGCGGACGCCATGCGTCGTACGGTCGCCGTCGGAGTCGATGGTTCTCCCGAGAGCCTGGCCGCCGCGGACTGGGCGGCACGCGAGGCCGTACGGCGGCAGGTGCCGCTGCGGCTGGTGAACGCCGCCGCCCCGCCGCCCGGCCTGGCCGCCGCCGCCGACCCGCACCCGGCCCCGGTGAACGCCGACTGGTCCCCGTACACCGCCGCCGCCGACCTGCGGCGCGCGCATCCCACCGCCGAGGTCGGCGTCGACCAGGTGGTCGGGCAGCCGCTGCCGGTGCTGTTCGCCGCCGCCGACGAGGCGGCACTGCTCGTGCTGGGCTCGCGCGGGGTGAGCGCCACCGCCGGGTTCCTGCTCGGCTCGGTCCCGCTCACCGTCGTCGGGCAGGCGCCCGTGCCCGTGGTGCTGGTCAGGGCCGAGGGCGCACCCGGGGCGGTCTCCTCGGAGCGCGGCGGCGAGATCGTGCTCGGCCTGGACTTGGCCCGGCCCAACGACCGCGTCCTCTGGTTCGCCTTCGACGCCGCCGCGCGCCGCTCCGCCACCCTCCGCGTCGTGCACGGCTGGAACGCGCCCCTGCCGTACGGTCTCGGCGCCGCGAACTCCGACCCGGACGCCCGCGCCGCCCTCCAGGCCCACGAGACCGGGGCGCTCGCCGACGTGCTGGCGCCGTGGCGCGAGAAGTACCCGCGCATCCATGTCGTCGGCGAGACCATCGTCGGCGCCGCCGACCGCCACCTGCTCACCGCCTCGGCGGACGCCGCGCTGCTCGTCATCGGCCGCCGCCCGCGCGGCACCCGGCTGTCGGCGCACCTCGGCTCGACGTCCCACTCGGTGCTGCACCACGCCATGGTCCCGGTCGCGGTGGTCCCGCACGAGTGAGCGCGGGCCGGGAAGGACGACCGGGGTGCCGCGGCGGGGGTCAGCGCCCTTCGGCCAGCAGATGCGGCGCGTGCTCGGCGACGGCCGCGAGCACCTGCTTGCGTGACGGGTTGACCATCGCGTGCCCGGCGACCGTCACCGTCGGCACCGTCTCGTTACCGTCGGCGACCAGCCGTACGAACGCGGCCGCGTCCGGGTCGCGCCAGATGTTCACCGTCCGGTACCGCAGCCGGGTGAAGCGCAGTTGCGTGAGCAGTTTGAAGCAGAAGACGCAGGTGGGCTGGTGGTAGACGACAACGCCGTCATCGGGATACTCGGCCATGCCGGAAGCCTAGAGGCACCACTCGGTGCGGGTGGCCGTCTCTGCCAACCGGTGACGGGTCCGCCGCGCCGCCGCCGCGCATACCGGCACGCAACCCGACGCCCGGAGCCGGAGCCGGAGCCGTAGGCGGGGAGCGGTGCGGAAAATCGTTACTCGGATCGGGTACGCGGCTGGCATGCTCAGGGCCGTGGCCTTCCGTACCGCGACCGCGCGCGACCTCCCTGACCTGCTGGCTCTCCTGATGGGGGAGGAGGCCGTCGTGGACCCCGGCGCCGTCGAGGTCGCCGACGGCCATGAGCGGGCCTTCGCGGCCATCGAGACCGACGACCGCAACGAGATCGCGGTGCTCGAAGGGGACGACGGGACGGTGCTCGGCTGCCTCCAGCTCACCTACATCCCCGGACTGACCCGGGGCGGCCAGGAGCGCGCGCTGATCGAGGCGGTGCGCGTCCGGGCCGATCTGCGCGGGGCCGGGCTCGGCCGTGAACTGCTGACCTGGGCGATCGAGCGGGCGCGCGCCCGCGGCTGCGGCCTCGTCCAGCTGACCAGCCATGCGCGGCGCGCCGACGCCCACCGCTTCTACGAGTCGCTCGGGTTCGTCCGCAGCCACCACGGGTTCAAGCGAGAGCTGTGACCGCGGCCCGCGCTCCACGGGGGGCCCGGCGTCCAGGCAGCTCGAAGGGCGGCGGACCCGGTGGGGTCCGCCGCCCTTCGGAGCGTGCGTGCGTGGAGCGAGCGTGATGCGCGTGCCTGCCGGCGTCAGCGCGTCATCGTCGGTACTGCGTCATCGTCAGTACGCGGAGTTCACGTTGTCCATGGTGCCGTACTTGTCGGCGGCGTAGTTGCAGGCCGCGGTGATGTTGGAGACCGGGTTGTAGATGTTCCAGGACGTGCCGGACACGTGGTAGGCGTTGAAGGTCGGGTTGATCACCTGGAGCAGGCCCTTCGAGGGGATGCCGTTGCGGGCGTTGATGTCCCACAGGTTGATCGCCTTCGGGTTACCACTCGACTCGCGCATGACGTTGCGGTGGATGCCCTCGTACGTGCCGGGGATGCCCTTCTTGTGCATGATGTCCAGCGACTGGCGTATCCAGCCGTCCAGGTTGTTGGCGTAGGTCTTCGCGGCGGGCTTCGCCTTCGCGGTGGCCTTGGCCTTCGCGGTGGCGGCGGCCTTCGCCTTGGCCTTCGCGGCAGCGGCCTTCAGGTCGGCGGCCTTCTTCGCGGCTGCCTTGTCGGCAGCGGCCTTCTTGTCGGCAGCGGCCTTCTTGTCGGCGGTGGCCTTCTTCGCGGTGTCGGTCGCGCTCTTGTCGGCGACCGTGACCAGGGAGACCTTCTGCTGCGCGGCATCCGGCGCGGCCTTCTGCGAGAAAAGGCTGGACTGGGTGCTGATCTGCTTTACCGGCTGACCGGCGGAGACGCTGAACCCGGTGGTGGCGTCGCTCGCCGCGGTCGCCGATGCGGCCCCGGCGGTCGCTTCCACGCCCACGACCGCGAGCAGGACCGCGGCTGCGGCAGTGCTGCCTACAGCGGTGACCTTGTGCTTCTTCGACAGCCGGTTGAACGAGGAGACGCCGGGGAGCTTCTTGGTGACCGTGGAGAACTGCATTGCGGGTTTACCTCTTCCGTTGGGGACCAGTGAATTGTTAGAGGTTCCGGATTCAACGGTCAAAGGCCCCATCTACGGACAAACCCGTAGGCGGGTTCGGAGGAGGAAAAGCGATCGTGTGTATCCGCATGGCGACGCCGTCACCCGGTCGCAACGGGTACTAACGCGCTTAGTTTGTGACGTGCGTTATATCGAGGGGATCACACAGGGGGCACCCGGCGATCACGAAAAGTACCTGGATATGCGCGCACGGTGTCGAATTTCGACCCCGTTTTCCGGGGGGTCCGGCGCCGGTGAATTACGCCCGCGATCCCGAATGCGTCACCGTGCCCGGACGGTGCGCGACGGCCTCGACGGCCGCCCGGGTCAGGCCCGGCCAGGCCCAGGGCGGCCCGGCGGCGCCCCGGGGCGTGCGGGCCGGAGCCGGCGAGGCCGGAGCCGGCGCGTGGGTGCGCTTCGGCGGCCCTGCTCCACGGCTCGGGCGCACGCAGACGGTCCACCCACGGCGGTGGCCGGTGCGTCCCGTACTCCCGTGCCCGGCCGGGTGCCGGTCGTCTGTCCGGTCGCGCCCCTGCCGGGACGCGGTGGCCTGGGGCGTTGCGCGTGCCGCAACGCGCGTTGCGAAACGATCATTGGACACCGGGCATACGGCGTCCCCAGGCTGGGAAGCACCGGCCGGCCGGACGGCCGACGGGACTGCGAGGAGGACCGCCATGGGCGACGAGCGCACCGAGCGCACCGAGGGCAACACGGCCGGCGCGGCCGGCGCGGCCGACGCGGAGACCGTGGGGACCGTGGGGACGAGCAGGCGCGGAAGCGTGGTCGCCGCGGTGCGCGGGGCGCTCGGACCGGTCGGCGTGGTGCTCCCGGTGTCGTTCACCGGCCTGCCGCCCATCGGCGTCCAGCGGGAGGCCGCCGACCGGCTGGAACGGGCCGGCTACCGCGCCGCGTGGACCAACGAGGTGGTCGGCGGCAAGGACGCCCTCGTCCAGTCGGCGATGCTGCTCGCCGCCACCCGGCGGATGGTGCTCGGCACGAGCATCGCCAACATCTGGGCCCGGTCGCCGCAGACCCTGCACGCCGCCGCGGCCCAGCTGGCCGAGGCGTATCCCGGGCGGTTCGTACTCGGCGTCGGGGGCGGGTACCCGCAGCAGGCGGTGGCCGCCGGCCGCGACTTCGGCAGTCCGCCGGCCACGATGCGTGACTACCTCGACCGTATGGACGGCCCGACCCAGCCGCCCGCGCCCGACGCGGACTACCTCCGCATCATCGGCGCGAACGGGCCGAAGATGCTGGCGCTGGCCGGCGAGATCGCCGACGGGGCGCTGCCGGCCGGGATGCCGCCGCAGTACACGGCACATGCCCGGCAGGTGCTCGGCCCGGACCGGCTGCTGGTGGTCGGGATGAGCGTGGTGCCGGACCGGGACCACGACAGGGCGCGGGCGGTCGCCCGGGAGATGGTGGCGGCCCTGCTCGGCCGGCCCTCCTACGCGGCGACCGCCGCCCGGCTCGGCTTGCCCGGACCCGGCAGCGGCGAACCGGGCGGCGAACCGGGTGACGACCTGGTCGACGCGTTCGTCGGCCACGGCGGCCCCGACGAGATCGCGGCCGCCGCCCGCCGGCACCTCGCCGCCGGTGCGGACCACGTGGCGCTCATGCTGCGGCCCGGCGGTGAGTTCACGGACGGCGTGGACCGGCTGGACGAGCTGGCCCCGGCGCTGACGGCCGTCAATTGACCTCCGCCCAGGGCGCTTTCGGGCCGGCCGCGGCGTCGGGTCCGCGCGCGGGTCAGTGCCCCAGCGCCGTGAGCGCGGTCCTGGTGGCGGCCGCGATCAGCGCGTCGGCGGACCCGGCGTCGGGGGTCCCGCGATCGGTCAGCACGCTGATGACGACGGGCGCGCCGTGCGACGGCCACACGACCGCGATGTCGTTGCGGGTGCCGTAACCCCCGCTGCCCGTCTTGTCGGCGACCTTCCACCCCGAGGGAACGCCGGCCCTCACATACGGGTCGCCGGTGGTGTTGTGCACCATCAGGTCGGTGAGCAGCGCCCGGCGGGCGGCCGGCAGCGTGTCGCCGAGCAGCAGGGAGCGCAGGTCCGTGCCGAGCGCACGGGCGGTGCTGGTGTCGCGGGTGTCCCCGGGGGTGGCGTCGTTGAGCGCGGGCTCGGGCCGGTCGATGTTCGTGACGGCGTCGCCCATGGCGCGCACCGCCTCCTGTAGCCCGCCGGGACCGCCGAGCTGATCGAGCATCAGGTTCTCGGCGGTGTTGTCGCTGTACCGCAGCGCGGCCGTCATGATCGCCCGCAGCGTCATGCCCTTGCCCTTGCCGCTGCCGGCGTGCTTCGACGTGATCGGCGAGTACGTCACCAGGTTCGACGCCGAGTACGTGACGACGCGGTCGAGTTGGGCGTCGCTGTCCCGCTTCAGCAGCGTCCCGGCGGCGAGCACCTTGACCGTCGAGCAGTGCGCGAACCGCCGGTCCGCCTGGTACGCGACGCTGCGGCCCGACCCGGTATCGAGCGCGTACAGGCCGACGCGGGCGTGGAAGCGCCGTTCCAGTTTCGCGAGCGACCTGTTCGCCCCGGCGTCCCGCGCCGTGCCCGCCGGAGAGGTGGCCGTGCCCGAGGGAGCGACGTGCGCCGCCCGCGGGGTGCCGCCGCCGTCACTGCTGCTGCCGCACCCCGCGAGGAGCGCGGCGAGCGCGGCGAGCACGCCCGCCGCCCGCCAGGTCCGGTGATCCGCATCGCGCATGCGCACCACTGTGGGCGGGCACGCCGGCCCGGTCAAAGACGTGGCGGCCCCCGCCGCCGGTGTCGCGCGGACCGCCCGGCCCGCGCCGCGCGTTGACGCGTCGGCGTGCGAGGGCGAGGACGGTCTGCCCATGCTCGTTCACCAGGGCGCCAGGCAGGTCGAACTCCGGACCGGCCGCGCTCCGGCGCCCCCGGCCGCGATGCGGAAACCGCCGACGGAGCCCTTGGGGGGAGGTCACCCCGGTGCGTGGGCGAGACCGGAGGCACCCGGCGGCACGCGATGCACCGCAGGCGTGCGGCCTGCCGTCCGGCGTACTTCCGCGTGAGCGGCTGGGCGGCCAGTAGGGTGCGGGGGGTGAATACTTCCACGGTGCTCCCGCGTTCGTTCCGGCTGCTCGTGACGGGCGGAGGCACTGGCGGTCACACCTACCCGGCCCTGACAGCGATCCATACCCTGCAAGGCCGCCTCGCGGACGCGGGCAGCACGCTGGATGTCCTGTGGATCGGGACGGCGGACGGTCTCGAAGCGCGTGTCGCTCCGGCGGAGGGGATCGCGTTCAAGACGGTGGCCACGGGAAAGATCCGCCGCTCGTCGAATCCGCTCAAGATGCTGTCCGCCGCGAACGTGAAGGACATGGCGCGGGTGCCGCTCGGCGTGGCTCAGGCCCGGTCGATCGTGTCCGCCTTCCAGCCGGACGTGGTCCTGGCGACGGGCGGGTACGTCGCGGTCCCGGCCGGGCTGGCCGCGCGGCTGTGCCGCATCCCGCTGGTCCTGCACGAGCAGACCGTCCGGCTGGGGCTTGCCAACCGGAAGCTCGCGAGTTCGGCGACGCGGATCGCGGTGTCCTCGGAGTCCTCGCTGTCGCTCCTGCCGGCCGAGGTGCGTGAGCGTGCGGTCGTCACCGGGAACCCGGTACGGCCGGAAGTACTGGGCGGCCACGGGGACAAGGCGGTCGAGGCGTTGAGCCTGTACGGGTTCGACCGGCGTCTGCCGACGGTCTACGTCACCGGCGGGGCGCAGGGCGCCCAGCAGATCAACGGTGTTGTTCGTGAAGTCCTGCCCTGGCTCCTGGCGCACGCGAACGTGATCCACCAGTGCGGTCCGGCGAACGTGGACGAACTCCGGGCGGCCGCCAGCGGGTTGGACCCGGTCCTCGCCGGCCGCTACCACCTGACCGGGTTCGTCGGTCCGGAGTTGCCGGACGTGCTGGCCTTGGCCGACGTTGTGGTGTCCCGGAGCGGAGCCGGGACCCTGGCCGAGCTGACCGCGCTCGGCAAGCCCGCGGTGTTCGTCCCGCTCGCCACGTCGGCCGGGAACGAGCAGGCACACAACGCCCGCCACCTGGCCGACGCCGGGGCCGCGCTCGCGCTGCTCGGCGAGGTCACCGGCCAGGCCCTGCGGAGTGCGGTCGGCCCGCTCCTGACCGACCCCGCCCTGCGGGCGGCGATGGCGGAGCGGGCCCGGACGCACGGGCGACCGGATGCGGCGGACAGGCTCGTGGACGTGGTGCTGTCCGCCGCATCCGGCTGATCGGGGCCGCGGAGCTGTCAGAGCGCGTCGCTGTGGAGTTTGTGCGCGCTGCGCAGCGGCATGTACGGCTCCTGGCCGGCGGGGTGGCCGTCCGCGATGGCGCGCTGCCGGTCCAGTTCGGCGTTGATCTCGGCGCCCAGCAGGATCGCGAGGTTGGACAGCCACAGCCAGACCAGGAAGGTGATGACGGCCGCCAGGCTGCCGTAGACGCGGTCGTAGGAGGCGAAGTGGGCGGCGTACAGCTCGAAGCCGAGCGAGGCGACCACCCACAGCACGACCGCGACGAGGCCGCCCAGCGTGCCCCAGCGGAAGCGCTGCCGGGCGTTGGGGGCGGCCCAGTACAGCAGCGCGAACAGCACGCTGAGCAGTATCAGTGTCAGTGGCCACTTGCCCCACTGCCACGCCGTCGTGGCGGTGTGCCCCGCGCCGAGGTCGGTGCCGATCCGACCGGCCAGCCTGCCGCTGAGGACGACCAGGGCGGCGAAGACCGCCATCAGGATCAGCGCGAGCACCGTGAGGCCGAGCCGCAGCGGGAGGAGGAACTTCAGCGGGCGGCCTTCGGGGACGTCGTAGACGGCGTTCATGGCGCGGATGAAGGCGGCGATGTAGCCGGACGCCGACCACAGCATGGTGAGCAGGCCGACGGTGCCCGCCGCGACGTGCTGCTGCTGGAGGTGGGTGAGCGCATGGGTGAGGAGGTCGCGGGCGGGGCCGGGCGCGAGGTGGCGGACGTTGCGGATGAGGAGGTTCGTCGCCGAGGGGCCGATCTCGCCGAGTACGGCGATGAAGACCAGCAGCGCCGGCACGATGGACAGCACGGCGTAGTACGTCATCGCGGCGGCCCGGTCGCCGAGGTTGTCCTCCCGCAGCTCGCCCAGCACCCGGCTCAGCGCCTCCCGCCGGCCCCGGACGTCCAGGCCGGTGCGCCCGGAGAGGCGGGCCCATCCGGCCGGTTGGGCCTGCTCGACGGCTTCGAGGGATCCCAGGGCTTCGACCGCTGCGGCGGTTTCGAGAGCTGCGGCGGCTGCGGCCGGCTCGGCGTCCGGGTCGGGCCGCTCCCCAAACGACGAGGTCATGAAACGTGCGCTGCCTTCCTCCAAGTCCCCCCGGGCAACGCGCGCCAGGAACTCCGGGCCGGGCATCCGCCCCCCAAGTCCCGTTGCCCAGGCGGTCAGACCAGGCGGCAGGGGACTTCCAGGTCCTCCGAGAGGTAGTGGATGGCGCAGACCCGATGGTAGCCGTCGGCGATCACCAGCGGCTGCCCGCGGATCAGCAGTACCGGCGACAGCTTCTCGCCGGTGACCGCCTTCTTCATGTCATGCGCGACATGCGGGTTCATCGCCGGCAGCAGCTCCAGGCCCGAGGCGCGCAGGATGTCCTTGGCCATCTTGGAGGTGGTGGTGGCCGCTTGGAGGCGCCGCACGGTCTCCTGGGCCTGCGCGGGCGTAACGAGCAGTTCGAGGTAGTCGACGGCCGCCGGGAAGTCGTGCTCCTCCGGGTCCTTCTTCCAGACCGGATCGGTCATCGTGCGGGCTCCTCTCGTGTGTGCCGGCCGATCGTGACCTTGAGGTGCTTCATGTCGGGCGTCGCAGATCCTCGTCGGGCGTGGCAGATCGTCATCGGGCTTGGCGGATCTTCGTCGGGCGCGGCCGATTCCCGGCGCGTTCGACGAAGTTATGCCGGGCGGGCCGTCCACGCCAGGTGACCCGCCACGAAAGGGCGGAGCGCATTCGCGTCCTGCGTTTGCGGGTATCACGGATCGGGTGTAGCGGGATTCCTGCCGCCCGCCGAACGGGCCGAATAGCTGGGGCGATACGGGGAACTCCGTTCGTCGTCAGGCATTTTCCCTACGCCGTACGGCGTGCGCTGCGGCCCGAATTCCGCCCGGCTTGCGGCCTGCCGGGTATCGCGTTTCAGTGAGGGGTGTCCCTCCTTCGGAGGAGTAATCATGTCGATGTCGTTCGGTCCCGGGTTCGGTTCGGCCGATCCGTTCAGCGAGCTGTTGAACCGCTTCTTCGGAATGTCGCCCGGGTCATCGCCCCCGGCGGTGCAGCGGGTCCCGATCGGAAGACTGCTGAGCGAGTCCGCGCACGAACTGATCAACTCGGCCGCGCGCAGGGCCGAGCAGGACGATGCCGCGGACCTCGACACCGAGCACCTGCTGTGGGCGGCCACCAAGGTCGATCCGGCGCGGAGCCTGATCTCCCAGGCAGGGGTGGACCCCGACACGCTCGCCGGCAAGATCGCCGAGATGCTGCCGCGCGGGACCGGCGAGCCGGCCGCGGAACCCGGGCTCACCCCGGCCGCCAAGCGCATTCTCAGCGCCGCCTACGCGCAGGCGCAGGCGGCCGGGGTGTCCTACATCGGCCCCGAGCACATCCTCGGCGCGCTGCTGGCCGACGCCGACTCCGACTCCGACGCGGTGCGGTTGCTGCGTTCCCTCGCGTTCGACGTGGACCGGTTGCGCACCCTCTCGGACCAGGCCGCCAGCAGCCCCGAGAAGCCGGCCGGCGGCGAGAAGCCGGCGACGACACTCGACGAGTACGGCCGGGACCTGACCCAGGAGGCCAAGGCGGGCAAGCTCGACCCGGTGGTGGGCCGGGCCGACGAGATCGAGCAGACCGTGGAGATCCTCTCGCGGCGCTCCAAGAACAACCCCGTCCTCATCGGCGAGCCCGGCGTCGGCAAGACCGCCATCGTGGAGGGGCTGGCCCAGCGCATCGTGGCGGGAGACGTGCCCGGCACGCTGAAGGGCAAGCGGGTGGTGGCACTGGACCTGTCGGCCATGGTCGCCGGCGCGCAGTACCGCGGCCAGTTCGAGGAGCGGCTGAAGAAGGTCATCGAGGACGTCCAGCAGGCCGGCGGCGACATCATCCTGTTCATCGACGAGCTGCACACCGTCGTCGGCGCCGGCGCCACCGGCGAGGGCTCGATGGACGCCGGCAACATGCTCAAACCCGCCCTCGCGCGCGGCGAACTGCACGTGGTGGGCGCCACCACGATCGACGAGTACCGCAAGTACGTCGAGAAGGACGCGGCTCTCGAGCGGCGTTTCCAGCCGGTGATGATCCCGGAGCCGACCGTCGAGGAGACCGTGCAGATCCTGGAGGGCCTGCGCGACGCCTACGAGGCGCACCACGGGGTCCGCTTCACCGACGAGGCGCTGGCCGCCGCGGCCGAGCTGTCCGACCGCTACATCAGCGACCGGTTCCTGCCCGACAAGGCCATCGACGTGATGGACCAGACCGGCGCGCGGGTACGGCTGCGCACTGCCGGCCCCTCCAGCGAGGCGACCGACCGTGAGGACCGTATCGCGCAGTTGCGCCGGGAGAAGGACCAGGCCGTGGCGGCGGAGAACTTCGAGCGGGCCGCGGAGGTGAAGGGCCGGATCGCCGTGGTGGTGGGTGAGCAGGCCGCGACCGGGGAGGGCCGCACCGGCGTCGTGCTGGTGAGCACCTCCGACATCGCCGACGTCATCTCGCGGCGCACCGGGATTCCGGTCTCCCAGCTCACCAGCAGCGAGCGGGACAAGCTGCTCAAGCTCGAAGACGCCATGCACGAGCGGATCGTGGGCCAGGACGAGGCGGCCACGGCGGTCTCCGAGGCGGTGCGCCGCAACCGCTCCGGGATGGGCGACCCCAACCGCCCGGTCGGATCGTTCCTCTTCCTGGGGCCCACCGGTGTCGGCAAGACCGAACTCGCCAAGACCCTCGCCGAACTGCTCTTCGGCAACGAGGACCGGATGATCCGGTTCGACATGAGCGAGTTCCAGGAGAAGCACACGGTCGCCCGGCTCGTCGGCGCCCCGCCCGGATACGTCGGCTACGAGGAGGCGGGCCAGCTCACCGAGAAGATGCGCCGGCAGCCGTACAGCGTGGTGCTCTTCGACGAGGTGGAGAAGGCGCACCCCGATGTCTTCAACACGCTGCTGCAGATCCTCGACGACGGGCGGCTGACCGACTCCCAGGGCCGTACGGTCAACTTCCGGCACTGCGTCATCATCATGACGTCCAACATCGGCGCCCAGCGCATCATCGCGCACAAGGGCGACGTGGCCGAGATCAAGGACGAGTTGATGGGCGACCTGCGGGGGCGGTTCCTCCCCGAGTTCCTCAACCGGATCGACGACATCATCCTCTTCCACAGCCTCACCGAGGACGACCTGGCGCGGATCGTGGACCATCTGCTGGACCTGAGCAAGCACCGCGTGCGCGCGCAGGGCATGACGCTGGAGGTCACGGAGGCCGCCAAGAAACTCCTGGTCGCGCACGGCCACCAGCCGGAGTTCGGCGCCCGTCCGCTGCGGCGCACGATCCAGTCGGAACTCGACAACCGGATCGCGTCCCTGCTGCTCGGCGGCGAGGCGGACCCGGGCGACACCATCGTCGCCGACGTCGAGGACAACTCGCTGCACTGCACGGTCCGCCCGAAGCCGGCGGAAGCCGAAGGCACGGCCCAGGCCGGCGACGGCACGGCGGACGACGACGCATCCTGAGAGCGGGGCGAGGCAACCATGGCACATCACCACAAGTCGAACAAGGCCGTCGAGGGGAACCCGGACACGGGACACGGGCGCGGCATGCCCGAACGACCCGACGAGGCCGAACTCGAAGAGCAGACCGAGGTGGACCGGGAGGAGGTCGGCCTGCCCGCGGACCCGGGCGACGCGCGCACGCGGCCCGACGAGTCCGAGGAGCCCGGCTCCGGCTGAGCGGAGCATCGGCCGCCCCGGCGGCCGTGGTGGCCCGGCGCGCATGCCCGCGCGCCGGGC
>NZ_JACEGK010000167.1:0-14074 GCF_056859195.1 Streptomyces sp. NH27 | reverse complement strand
CCTCCGGCGTCGTCCGTCATCCGCTCTGCCCCTTCCGGTACGGGAGGCCGTCCGCCTTCGGCATTCGCAGCCGCTGCGCCGACAGGCCCATGACCAGCAGCGTCACGACATACGGCGTGCCCTCCACGATCTCGTCGGGCACGGAGTCGGTCAGCAGGTACCAGACTGCCAGCAGTACCGCGAAGCCCAGCGCCACGGCCGCGCCGATCCGCGCGCCGCGGTAGAACTTCCACACCGCCATGGCCAGCAGCAGGATCGCGATCAGCAGCAGCAGCGCGTGCACGGACGGGCCGCCGTTGCGCAGTTGGAGGCTGTCGGCGTAGCCGAAGAGTCCGGCGCCCATGGCCAGACCGCCCGGCCGCCAGTTGCCGAAGATCATCGCGGCCAGACCGATGTAGCCGCGACCGCCGGTCTGCCCTTCGAGGTAGAAGTGCGTGCTGATGGCGAGGAACACCCCGCCGAGCCCGGCGAGTCCACCGGAGATGATCACCGCGGCGTACTTGTACGTGTAGACGTTGACGCCCAGCGACTCGGCGGCCACCGGGTTCTCGCCGCAGGAGCGCAGCCGCAGCCCGAACGGCGTGCGCCACAGGATGAAGAACGTGGCCACGAACAGCACGATGGCCAGCAGCGTGATCGACGAGATGTCGGTGACCAGGCCGCCGATGATGCCGGCCACGTCGGAGATGACGAACCAGTGGTGTTTCTCCACGCTGTCCAGCCAGTGCGACAGGCCGGGCACGGTGAACTGCTTGGCGTTGTCCATCTGTGGCGACTGCTTGGGCGTGCCGCCCTGTCGCGCGGCCTCGCCGACGTTGAACCAGCGCTTGGCGAGGTAGGAGGTGACACCTGCGGCGAGGATGTTCATCGCGACACCGGCGACGATGTGGTCCACGCCGAAGGTGATGGTGACGATCGCGTGCACCAGGCCGCCCAGGGCGCCACCGAGGACACCGGCCAGCACCGCGACCCACGCGTTGGTCTGCCAGCCCGCCCACGCGCCGAAGAACGTGCCGAGGATCATCATGCCCTCGAGGCCGATGTTGACCACGCCGGCCCGTTCCGACCACAGGCCGGCCAGGCCCGCCCGGCCGATCGGCACCGCGCCGGCCAGCGCGCCCGCGACCTGCCCGGAGGAGGTGACGTCCTCCGCGCCGGTGATCGCGCGCACCGCGGAGATCGCGATCAGCGCGCCGGCGATGATCAGCAGGATCACCGGCAGGGTGAGCTTGATCCGCCCGCCCCCCTTGACCCCGGGCTTGACGCGCGGCGCGGCGGGCGGCGGCGTCCGAGTCGTGGTGGCACTCATGCCGCGACCTCCTGCTTGTCGTCGGTGCCCGCACCGGCCGCGGCGAGTTCCGCGCCGACTTGGCGTTGCTGCCGGGTGAGGCCGTAGCGGCGCACCAGTTCGTACGCGATGACCACGGCGAGCACGATCACGCCCTGGATGACGCCGACGATCTCCTTGTCGTAGCCCTGGAACTCCAGGCCCGCCGAGGAGCGTTCGAGGAACGCCCACAGCAGCGCGCCGACTCCGATGCCGATCGGGTTGTTGCGGCCGAGCAGGGCGACCGCGATACCGGTGAAGCCGATGCCGGTCGGGAAGTCGGTGCCGTAGTCGTAGGACTGGTTGAGCAACGTCGGCATGCCCACCAGGCCCGCCATGGCGCCGGAGATCAGCATGCTGCTGATGACCATCCGCTTGACGCTGACGCCGCTCGCCTCGGCCGCGGACTCCGAGCGGCCGACCGCCCGCAGGTCGAAGCCGAAGCGGGTGCGGGAGAGCAGGAACCAGTAGACGACGCCGGCCAGTACCGCGAAGACGATGAAGCCGAAGACCGGGTCGGTGGCGGTCTTGAAGCTGAACAGGTGGCTGGAGTCCGGAATCGGCTTGGTGGACACCATGTTGGCGTCCTTGTTGAGCACGCCGAGCCGGCCGCCTTGCAGGAAGTAGCCGATCACGATGCCCGCGATCGAGTTCAGCATGATCGTGGAGATGACCTCGCTGACGCCGCGGGTCACCTTCAGCACGCCGGCGATCGCCGCCCACGCCGCGCCGACCGCCATCGCGGTCAGGATGATCACCGGCACCTCGACGATGCCCGGGACGGACAGCGCACCGCCGACCACGGCCGCGAAGAACGCCGCCAGCCGGTACTGCCCGTCGACACCGATGTTGAACAGGTTCATCCGGAAGCCGACGGCGACCGCGAGGCCGGCCAGGTAGTACGTGGTGGCCTTGTTGAGGATGTAGACCTGGCTGTTGGACTTGTTGCCGTAGGTGGCCATCACGTTGAACGCGTGGAACGGCTCCTTGCCGGTGGCCAGCAGCACCAGGGCGGTGACGACCAGCGCGCTGACCACGGCCAGCACCGGCGCGGCGACCCCCAGCAGGGCGCGGTCCTTGTCGAACTTCCTCATCGGTCCTCTCCCCCGGCCGGCTCGGCCGCTCCGGCCGGAGCGGTGTCCCCGGCCTGCCGCTCAAGGTGACCGGACGCGGCGCCGGTCATCGCCGAACCCAGCTGCTCCGGGGTGATGGTCGACGGGTCGGCGTCCGCGACCAGCCGGCCCCGGTACATCACCCGCAGCGTGTCGGACAGGCCGATCAGCTCGTCCAGGTCCGCGGAGATCAGCAGCACCGCCAGGCCCTCACGGCGGGCCTCGCGGATCTGGTCCCAGATCTGCGCCTGCGCGCCGACGTCCACGCCCCGGGTCGGGTGCGCGGCGATCAGCAGCTTCGGCAGGTGGCTCATCTCGCGGCCGACGATCAGCTTCTGCTGGTTGCCGCCGGACAGCGAGGCCGCGGTGACCTCGATGCCGGGGGTGCGTACGTCGTACTCGCGGACGATCCGCTCGGTGTCGCGGCGGGCGGCGGCCGAGTCGATTAGGAAGCCCCGGCTGTTGGGGTGTTCGGTGACATGGCCGAGGATGCGGTTCTCCCACAGCGGCGCTTCCAGCAGCAGGCCGTGCCGGTGCCGGTCCTCGGGGATGTAGCCGATGCCGTCCTCGCGGCGGCGCCGGGTCGGCTCGGCGGTGATGTCGCGGCCGTCCAGCACGAGCGAGCCGGTGTCCGGCTCGCGGATGCCCATGATCGCCTCGACCAGTTCGGCCTGGCCGTTGCCCTCCACGCCGGCGATGCCGAGCACTTCGCCCTTGTGGATGGTGAACCCGACGTCGTCCAGCACGATCCGCTCGACGCCCTCCGGGTCGACCGTGGCCAGCCGCAGATCGGCGACGGTGAGCATCGGTTCGTCGGTGACGGTGGACTCGCGGGTCTCCGGCGAGGGCAGTTCGCTGCCGACCATCAGTTCGGCGAGCTGCTTGGCGGTGGTGTGCGCGGGGTCGGCGCTGCCGACGGTGGTGCCGCGCCGGATGACGGTGATGTCGTCGGCGACCGAGAGCACCTCGCCGAGCTTGTGCGAGATGAAGATGACCGTCAGGCCCTGGGACTTCAGGCCGCGCAGGTTCTCGAAGAGCGCGTCGACCTCCTGCGGCACCAGGACCGCGGTGGGCTCGTCGAGGATGAGGATGCGGGCGCCGCGGTAGAGGACCTTGAGGATTTCCACCCGCTGGCGGTCGGCCACGCCCAGGTCCTCGACGAGGACGTCGGGCCGCACCCCGAGGCCGTACGCGTCCGATATCTCGGTGATCTTCGCCCGGGCCCGGCCGGCTATGCCGTGCAGCTTCTCGCTGCCCAGCACGATGTTCTCCAGCACGGTCAGGTTGTCGGCGAGCATGAAGTGCTGGTGCACCATGCCGATGCCGCGGGCGATCGCGGCGCCCGGGTCACCGAAGGAGACCTGCTCGCCGTGGATCGCGATGGTGCCCTCGTCCGGCTTCTGCATGCCGTAGAGGATCTTCATCAGGGTGGACTTGCCGGCGCCGTTCTCGCCCACGAGGGCGTGCACGGTGCCGCCGCGCACGGTGATGTCGATGTCGTGGTTGGCGACGACCCCGGGGAAGCGCTTGGTGATGCCGCGCAGCTCGACGGCGGCCGCGCTGCCGGGTTGCGACGGCTGCGGCGGGACCGGCGCGGGTGGACTCGTGGACGCGTTGATGACGCACTCCCCTCGGGGAAAGCTCGGGCGGGCGGAACGTGGGGGTGAAGGTATCGCGCCGAGGTGAATCTACGCGCGTTGCGGTCGAGATCCACAGCAGGCAGGCATCCAGAGCACGGGGAAGGCCCGGCAAGGGGGTGCCGGAGCAACCCCCCTGCCGAGCCTCCGTGTTGCGGTCCTGCCGTGGCCTACCGCTTCACCCGGGGCGGGTCACCGAGTGACCCGCGATGGGTCACGGAGTGGACTTGACCTTGACCGCCCCCGAGACGATCTTCTGCTTGGCGGCGTCGAGCTGCGCCTGGATGTCGGCGATGAAGCCACCCGAAGTGGACAGCGAGACACCGCCGTTGGCGAGGTCGTAGGTGTTGGTGCCGGTCTTCGGCTTGCCGTCGTGCACCGACTTGATCAGGTCGTAGACCGCCACGTCGACGTTCTTCACCGCCGAGGTGAGGATCTGGTTCTTGTACTTCGCCAGCGCCGGGTCCTGGTACTGGTCGGAGTCGACGCCGATCGCCCAGGTGCCGGGCTTGCCGGCGATCGTCTGGATCGAGCCGTCACCGGACAGGCCGGCCGCGGTGTAGATGACGTCGTTGCCCTTGTCGAGCATGCCCTTGGCCTTGCCGGTGGCGGCGGCCGGGTCGGCGAAGCCCTTGGAGTCGGTCTCGTACAGGTACTGGTCGGTGACCTGGACCGAGGGCTTGGTGGCCTTGACGCCCTGGTCGAAGCCGGCCTGGAAGGTGCCGATCAGGGTGTTGTGCACGCCGCCTATGAAGCCGACCTTGTTGGTCTTGGTCTTCAGCGCGGCGGCCACCCCGGCGAGGTACGAGCTCTGCTCGGTGGCGAAGACCATGCTGTCGACGTTCTTCGCGTCCACCACGGAGTCGACGATGGCGAAGGTGGTGTCGGGGTACTTCTTGGCTATCGCGGTGACCGCGTCGCCGTAGGTGTAACCGACCGCGATCACCGGGTTGTAGCCCGCCCCGGCAAGCTGGTCCAGCCGCTCCTCGCGGTCGGACTCGGTCTCGTCCTGGCCGGCGGTCTGCTCCTTCTCGCCGAGCTTGAACTCCTTGGTGGCCTTGTCCATGCCGCGGGCCGCGGAGTCGTTGAAGGAGTGGTCGCCACGACCGCCGACGTCGTAGGCCATGCCGACGCCCTTGTCCTTGCCACCGCTGTCGGTGGAGCTGCTGCCGCAAGCGGTGGCGGTCAGCGCGAGGGCCGCGGACACTACGCCCGCGGCAGCGATCTTGGATACCCGGCGCAAGAGGGTCCCCTTCAGTTCGAAAGCGCCCCATCCGGCGCTGGCTAAGCCGGAGCTTAACGCGCGTAGATCCCAGGTAAAGACCGCATGAAGACCCGTTATCGGATCGACGCATTTCGACCAGGTGAAGCCCCGGTAGCCGGGGCTTCACCCCCTGTCAGGACAGCAGCGCAGCGGCGGTGAAAAGCTCCACGCCGACCGCGATCGCGCCCTCGTCGATGTCGAAGTCGCCTTGGTGCAGATCACGCTTGGCGGTGTCGCCGACCGGCCGCACGCCGAGCCGGGCCAGCGCGCCGGGTACGCGCTCCAGGTACCAGGAGAAGTCCTCGCCGCCGAGGCTCTGTTCGGTGTCCTCCACGCTGTGCGCGCCGAACCGGCCCACCATGGCGTCGCGCAGCAACTCCACGGACACCGCCTCGTTGACCACCGGCGGCACCCCGCGCTGGTAGGTGATCTCGCACTTGGCCCGGTACATCGCGGCGACCTGGTCGATCACCTCGTGCACCAGGTCGGGTGCGTCGTGCCAGGCGCCCAGTTCCAGACAGCGGACGGTGCCTTCGAGTTCGGCGTGCTGCGGGATGACGTTCGCCGCGAACCCGGACTCGATCCGGCCCCACACGATGCTCAGGCCCGAACGCGGGTCGACCCGGCGGGAGAGCGCGGCCGGCAGTTCGGTGGCGAGCTTCGCCGCGGCCATCACCAGGTCGGTGGTCAGGTGCGGCCGCGCGCTGTGGCCGCCGGGGCCGTCCAGCGCCAGCTTCAGCTTGTCCGCGGCCGAGGTGATCGGGCCGACCCGCAGCCCGATCCGGCCGACCTCGACCTTCGGGTCGCAGTGCACCGCGAGGATGCGCTCCACGCCGTCGAGCACGTCGGCCTTGATCATGTCGATCGCGCCACCGGGCATGACCTCCTCGGCGGGCTGGAAGACCAGCCGCACCGGGCGCGGCAGCCGCCCTTGCCGGTCGAGCTCGGCGAGCACCAGGCCGGTGCCGAGCACGATCGTGGTGTGCGCGTCGTGCCCGCAGGCGTGCGCACGGCCCTCGACGGTGGAGCGGTACGCGACCGGCTTGGCGTCCGGCACCGGCAGCGCGTCGAGGTCGGCGCGCAGCGCGAGCCGCTGCCGGCCGTGGTCGGCGCTGCCGATGTCGCAGACCAGTCCGGTGCCGGCCGGCAGCACGCGCGGGCTCAGCCCGGCCTGCGCCAGGCGGGCCCTGACCTGCTCGGTGGTACGGAACTCCTGCCGGCCGAGCTCGGGGTGGCGGTGCAGGTCGCGGCGGAAAGCGATCAGTTCGGCGCGCAGCTCGTCGGTCAGTACGGCCTCGGCTGGCGCGCCGGAGGGCGCTGCTGGTGAGTCTTCCACCCAACTCAGGGTATGCCCCACGACCTGCTCCTCATCGGGTGATCGAGAAAAAATGATGTTTGACGGTGTCGGCGGGGAGGAGAAAGAGTCGCCCGATCGGCGCATACCTGGTCATCCTCGGGGGTATGCCCACCCTTTTGGGGGTTCGGGCATGAACACATCCATACTCGCTCAATGAACGAGTGGACGCGAGGCAACGCGGCACCGTTGACGGCACCTCACACGTGCGGCCCCACACGTTACGGCTCCGGTGTTACCGCGACGTGGCGGAATCGTCTCCCGGTGTGGTTGCGGAGAAACAGGGCGTGAGGTCAGGGCGCGGGGTGTGGGGTCAGGGCGTGAGGTCAGGGCGCGAGGTCAGGGCACGGGGTCGCCGGCCGGGTGGGTGGGTGCCCAGCGCAGGCCCGGGGTGCGCGCTGCGATCAGGGCGACCGCGGCCACGCACAGGGCGCCGCCGCTGACCAGCGCCGCCGTACCCGACCAGGCGTGCGCGACCAGGCCGCCGCGCATGTTGCCCAGGTCCGGGCCGGCCTGGCCGACGATCTGCTCGGCCGCGCCGACCCGGCCGAGCAGGGCACTCGGGGTGTGCAGCCGCACGATGGTGCCGCGCGAGATCACCGCGACCGTGTCGGCGGCGCCGGCCACCACCAGGCAGCCCAACGCCACCCACGGCCGCGTCGACAGGCCGAAGAGCGTCAGCGCGACGCCCCACAGCGCCGACCCGCAGAGCATGACCAGACCGGGGCGCGGCAGCCGCGTGAAGGACCCGGACAGCACCGAGGCGCCGATCCCGCCGACCGCGATCGCGGTGAGGAACAGCCCGAGGGTGCGCGGGTTGCCGCCGAACCGCTCGGCGTTGACCAGCGGGAAGAGGCTGATCGGCATGGACAGCACGGTGACGGCCAGGTCGGTGAGCAGGGCGCCGCGCACCGCCGGGGTGCGGGCGAGGAAGGCGAGGCCGTCGGCGACGCCGCGCAGCCCGGGCCGGGCCGGTTCGTCGCCGGGCGGCATCTCCGGCAGGCCGAGCAGGCCGTAGAGGCCGGCGGTGAACGAGAGCGCGTCGACCAGGTAGCAGCCGCCGACGCCCCACGCGCCGATCACCAGGCCGCCGAGCGCGGGGCCGATGAGTATCTGGCCCTGGAACGCGACCCGGTTCAGGGCGAGTCCGGCGGCGAGCGACTCCTTGGGCAGCAGCCGCGGCAGGAAGGTGCCGGACGCCGGTCCCGAGAACGCGCCGAACGACGACTGCACGGCGACCAGGCCGAGCACGGCGACCGCCGGGAAGCGGCCGCCGAGTCCCTGGACGGCGAGCAGCACCGAGCAGGCCGCCTGGCCGCCGGCCATCACCAGGCAGAGCCGGCGCCGGTCCACCCGGTCCGCGACCGCGCCGGCCGGCAGTCCGAGGGCGACCACCGGGATCGCCTGGGCCAGGCCGACGGCGCCGGTCCACACGGTGCTGCCGGTCGACTGCCACACCTGGTACATCACGGCGACGAGCGTCATCTGCGCGCCGAACCCCGACAGGGCGCGGCCGGTCCACAGCCGCCGGAACGCCGGGGAGACGCGCAGCGGGGTCGTGTCGACCAGTAAGTGCCTCACTGCCATGCCGGGTCCTCCGCGAGCAGCGCGGCGATCCGGTCGTGGAAGCTGCGGCGGGCGAGCACCTGCTCGACGTCGGCCACCACCCGGCTGAGCGGGTACGGCAGTTCGGCCTCCAGCTCCGCCAATGCCCGCTCGGTGGCCTGCCATTCAGCGGCCAGCCGAGGCACGATGCGGCGGGACTTCGCGGTGAGGGCGACCCGTTTGGTGCGGGCGTCCGCGCCCGGCACGGTGCGGACCATGCCGGTCTTGCGCAGCGCGGCGACCTTCTGGCTGACCGCGGAGTGGGTCAGGTGCACGGAGTCGGCCAGTTCGGTGATCGTCATCGGGCCGCGCGCGTGCAGGCGCAGCAGTTCCATGACGTGGGTGGGCCGGATGCCGTCGATCGCCGCTTCGGCGTAGACGCGGGCGATGTCGTCGTCCATCGCGCCGAGCAGCAGCCGCAACGGCCGCCACACGCTCTCCTCGGAGGGGTCGTACGCCGCGGGGCCCGGTACCGGATCTCTGCTCGCCATACCCGCGATGCAACAGCACTTATATAAGCACTGTCAAAACATTTCCGCCGCGCGGCGGGGCGGCGGCCACCCCCCGGACGGCGGTGCCGAGGAGGTCCGGACGCCCCGCCCTACGAAGCGGGCGAGGTGGGCGAGGTGGGCGAGGTGGGCGAGGTGGGCGACGCGAACGGGAGCGACACCGGCGGGCATGTCGGGCCGGTCTGTCGCAGGTGCCAGCCGGAGCCGATGACCTCGACCCGCACGGACGCCGGGCTGACCTCGGGGGTGACCGGATCGGGGTCGGCCCGGCCTGCGGCGGGCGGCCGCACGGGCACCGGCTCGGCCGCGGGGAACGCCACCGCGACCGTGCACGCCACCTGCCGCATCGCGAGCGGGTCGAGCCGCGGCACGTCGGCGGGCAGCCGGACCGTGACCGTGCCGCCCCGAGTCCGTACCTCGGCGTCGACCGGTGGCTCGGGCAGCCGGGTCGTGAGGTCGCGTCGCCCCATCGCCGCGGGCCCGGCGAACAGCAGGTTCACCGCCTCGGTGACCGCTTCCGGCCTACCCGACACGATGCGCCCGACCGCCTGGAGCCGGTCGCCGTCCAGGAAGTAGGCGATCGCCTTGGAACGTACCGCCGGGGCCGTCGGCAGCCCCTCCGCCGGGACCCCGACGTCGATGACACCGGTGGTGGGCACCCCGCATCCGGCGAGCAGCACCGCCGCCGCGGCGGCCCCGGCGGCGGTCGCACCCGCGCGCCGCCTGCTCGTACGTCTCATACGTCCCGCCCGAAGCGCCCGGTGGACCGGCCCGGCACGTCCGGCAGGTCGAACGGGTCCGGCCGGCCCGGCAGATCCACCGTGAAGACGGCACCGCCCCCGGGCCCGTTCTCCACCCGGATGCGCCCGCCGTGCAACCGCACGTTCTCCGCGGTGATCGCCAGCCCGAGCCCGCTGCTCTCGCTCCGGGTACGCGCCGAACTCGCCTTGTAGAAACGCTCGAAGACGTGCGGCAGCGCCTCCGGCGCGATCCCGGGCCCGTGGTCGGCGACGACCAGCCGCACCCACCCGCCGGGCCCGTGCGGCCCCTTCTCCGACGGGTCCGCGGTCCGTGCCAGCGACACGCTGACCGGCGGCGCGCCGTGCCGCAGCGCGTTGCCGACGAGGTTGGCCACCACCACGTCGAAGCGCCGCGGGTCGACCGGCATCCGCAACTCCCCGGGCGCGGGCAGCGTTACGTCGACGAGTTCCTGCCAGCCGCGCGCGGCGAGCGTGCGCCGCACCGACTCGGCCAGGTCGATCTCGTCGAGGTGGAGTTCGGCCGCGCCCGCGTCGAACCGGGAGACCTCCATCAGGTCGTTCACCAGCCGGACCAGCCGCTCGGTCTCCTCGCTGATGAGTTGGACGGCCTCGGCGGTGCCGTGATCGAGGTGCGCCACCTCCTCGTCCAGCACGTCGGTCACCGCCGACATCGCCGCCAGCGGGGTGCGCAGTTCGTGCGAGACGTCCGCGACGAACCGGCGGGCCTGCGCCTCCATGCGGCGCAGCTCCGACACGGACCGCTCCAGCGCGACCGCCGTCTCGTTGAACGCCACCGACAGGTCCGCGAGTTCGTCCGAGCCGTTGACGCGGAGCCGGGTGTCGAGGTAGCCGGCGGCCATCCGGCGGGTCGCCTGCCGCAGCGCCCGCACCGGGCGCAGCACGCCGCGGGCGACGAACAGCGCCAGCAGGACCGCCAGGCACAGCGCGGGCAGCGCCGCGCGCTCGACGGCACCGACCAGCGCGGTCACGTAGCGCTGTTCGGTGGTCTGCGGCACCACGAGGTAGAGCGCCAGCCCGGACCCGACCCGCGCGCCGATGCCGGTCCCGTAGACGACGGGCAGGCCGACCACGAGCGAGGAGCCGCCGGCGGTGTGCACGCGCTGGAAGACGGCCACCCGGCGGGTGCGTACCGAGTCGCGCAGCGCGGCGGTCAGTTCGGGGAAGCCGTCGCCGGCCGGGGAACTGGCCCGCAGGTCACCGTAGGTGGCCAGCACCCGCCAGTGCTGGGAGCGGTGCGTGGCGGTGAGGTTGTCCACCAGCGAGGCCAGTTCGGGCAGTTGGGGCGAGGACGGGATGCCGGGGGTCAACGCGTCGACGCTGTCCCGGAACTGGTTGACGACGGTGTCCTGGCTCTGCTGGAGCACCCCGGTGCGGGCCTCGCGGAAGGTCAGGGCGCCGGTGCCGAGCGCGCTCACCACGGCGATCAGCCCGAAGCCGGCGACGAGGCGGAAGCGCAGGCTGCTGACCGCGCCGGGCAACCTGACCATGGCGTCCGGCCGCCCTCACGCCGCGCGGAAGCGGTAGCCGAAACCGCGCACCGTCTCGATGCGGCCGGGGTTGCCGCCGAGCTTGCCGCGCAGCCGCTTCACGCAGGCGTCCACCAGCCGGACGTCACCGTGGTAGTTGTGCTCCCAGACCTGTTCCAGCAGTTGCTGGCGGCTGAGCACCTGGCCGGGCGAGGCCGACAGCGCCAGCAGCAGGCGCAGTTCGGAGGGGGCGAGCGGCACCGGCTCGCCGCGGTGCGTGACCACCATGGCCGCGCGGTCGATGGCCAGGTCGCCGTAGGTCCGCGGGACCGGCCGGGTCCTGCCGGTCGGGTCGGGGTCGGTACGGCGCAGCACCGCGCGTATCCGCGCCTCCAGCACGCCGGCCCGCACCGGCTTGACCACATAGTCGTCCGCGCCCGCCTCCAGCCCGACCACCACGTCCACGTCGTCGCCGCGGGCGGTCACGATGATGATCGGGATCTGGTCGTTCTCGCGTATCCGCCGGCACACGTCGAGCCCGGGTATGCCGGGCAGCATCAGGTCGAGCACCACCACGTCGGGCCGGTGCGGGCGAAGGAGGGCCAGCCCCTCCTCGCCGGTGGGCGCGGCCACGACGGTGTGCCCGCGGTGCCGCAGCGCCCACTCCAGGCCCCGCCGGACGGCGGGGTCGTCTTCGATCAGCAGGACGCGGGACACGGGCATCAGTATGTGCACGCCCGTCGGCGGACGGCCCGGCCGAGCCCCCTTCGATCGTCAACTGTTGCAGAACGGTCACACGGGCCGCGGCTCCGCCAGTGGCCCCCAGCAGGCCACATCCACCAGGTCGTTACGCTTTCGTGACCGCATGGGCCACGCGTCATCATCTACCGGCGCGAGCCTGAAGTCCGCACGCACGGTGCACGGTTGCTCGGCCCTCCCCCTGTCTCGCCGCCCGCACGCGCCGCTGCGCCGTCGACCGGAGAGGGACATGGAATGGGAAGCAGAGCACGGAAGCGGAGGGCGAACCCGCGCTCGGGTGGGAGGGCGTCCCGCGGCTGCGGGCCGTATCTGCTCTTCGGGCTGATCTTCCTGGCGCTGCTCGGGGTGATACTCCACATGGTGCGCTCGGGCGGGCAGGCCCACGCGGGCACCTCGGTGACCGGCCCGCCGGACGGTACGCCCGGCACGCCGGGCACCTCGGGGACCGGCCCGCAGGGCGGTACGCCCGGCACGCCCGGCACGCCCTCGGTCCCGGCGCACGGCTCGGGCGACTTCACCACCGCCCACGCCTCCGCGACGGCGGTCGGACACGGCGACATACGCCGCTACGAGGTGCAGGTCGAGGGCGGCACGGGCATCGCGTCCACGGCCGCGGCGAAGGAGATCCAGGGCATCCTCGCCGACCCGCGCGGCTGGACCGACGACGGCCGCGACGGCTTCCAGCTCGTCTCCTCCGGCCCCGCCGACTTCGTCATCAAGATCGCCACCCCCGACACGGTGGACAGCATCTGCGGCGCCGCCGGCCTGCACACCCACGGCGAGGTCAACTGCGACGTCGGCGCGACCGTCGTGGTCAACCTCAAGCGCTGGATAAACGGTTCGCCGCAGTTCTCCGGACCGATCCACGACTACCGGGCCCTGATCATCAACCACGAGGTCGGCCACCGCATCGGCCACGGCCACGAGGGCTGCCCGGGACCCGGCAAGCTCGCCCCCGTGATGATGCAGCAGATAGACGGCCTGCACGGCTGTATCGCCAACGCCTGGCCCTACGACGCGCGCGGCCACTACATCAAGGGCCCGTCGGTCCCCTGAGCGCGCCGGCCGGGCCGGAAGGCGGCGCGACCAGCAGCGCCACGGCGGTCGGCCGCCGCTCGGCGCGGCGACCGGCCACCCACCGGCAGGCGGTCCCGGAACCGACAGCACCGGCCACCCGGGCGGGTCAGGGCGCCCTACAGGTTGTGGAGGGTGCGGGCCTTGTCCGTGATGTCGGTCAGGAACGTGTGGGCCCGCGGCGAAGCCGCCGAGGTGAGCCACTCCTGCTCGATGTCGCAGACGGTTATCGTCACCCCGGTCCCGGCCAGCGCCAGCGGCAACGTGTGGACGACGGTTGAGGGGAACGAGAGGACCGACCGCCCGATCGGCCCGCGCCGGGCGACCAGTTCGAGCGGCAGGTCCGGCCGGACGATCTCCAGCCCCGTCTCCGCGGCGAGCCGACGCAACTTGGCCGGCGCCTCCCGGCGGTGCGCGAAGTACCGCCGGGCACCGTGCCGTTCGGCGAGCCCGCGCACCACCGCGAGGTACCGCTCGGGATCGACCACACCGGTCTCGACCAGCGACGTGCCGATCAGGTCGGTGCCGGCCAGCGTCCGCGGCGGCCCGAACCGCCCCCGGGTCCACGCGAACCGGTTGGCCCGCACCGTCATCCCGGGCGGCGGTGTGGCCGGCATCGCGCTGAACAGCTCGATCCGGTGCCGCCGGCCAGGGGTGAGCCGGCGGCGCGCGGTGCGGGCGAAGACGCCGAAGGCCACGTCGGCCGGGGAACGGCGCCGCCCGCTTCGGTGCCAGCGCACCAACTTCCCCCCGCGGGAAAGGATTTCGGTGAACTCCATGGTCGCGGTGCCGTCGTCGACCACCGTGATGTCCCTCGCCCGGCACAGCGGCAACAGCACCTGGACCAGCCGGGAGAACGGGTCGCCGATCACCAGCCGCTGCACCCGCAGCAGCGTCGGCGCCAGCGCGCACGCGGTGCGCAGCAACCCGCCGCGGCCACCCCGCGCTTCGTACCACCGCACCAACACGCCCTCGTCCCGGGCGAGTTCGGCCATCCGCTTCAACTGGCCCCGGCTGGTGGGGTCGGCGGGCGAGAGCACCACGATGGTGAGGGGTTCCGCGCGCTCACCGGGTGCGGCGGGCGGCCGGACATGGCCCCACTCCAGCACGTTGAGCAGTTGCACGGGCGACTCGACGAGCGCGACGGCACCCGGTGGGGCGGGCCGGTCGGCCATGGGGGTTCCT
>NZ_JACEGK010000166.1:0-14099 GCF_056859195.1 Streptomyces sp. NH27 | reverse complement strand
GGCATCACCGTCTCCATGCAGAAGTACCGCGAGCAGCCCACCGGGCAGCGCTGGACGCAGCAGAACCCGAAGATGATGCGCGCCGACCTCGGCCAGGGCACCGGACAGCCGGTGCTGGCCCGTCAGGGTGCCATGGTGCTCTACCAGGGCAAGGTCGACTTCGCCTACAAGGGCGCGGGATTCAGGGGCCGCGTCGTCGGCAACATGACCGGCCAGGAGATGCAGCTCATGCGCTGCACCGGTGGCGGCCAGGTCTTCTTCGCCGAGAACGCCTCCTACCTGCACCCCGTCGAGCTGCAGGGCGACGCCATCTGCGTCTCCGCGGAGAACGTGCTCGCCTTCGACGAGGGACTCCAGCACGAGGTGCGCAGGATCGAGGGCCACGGCATCCCCGGCGGCGCCCTGTTCACCATGCAGTTCCAGGGCACCGGCACCGTGATCGTCAAGACCCATGGCACCCCTGTGGTCCTCCCGGTCACCCCGACCACCTATGCGGACAGCAACGCGATCGTCGCCTGGTCGGCGGGCTCCCAGGTGATCGTCTCCAGCCAGGTGCGGCTGCGCAGGAGTGCCTATCCCGGCCACAGCGGCGAGACCGTGAACCTCCAGTTCCGCGGCGCGCCCGGCAACTTCATCGTCGTCCAGCCCTACGAGGTGTGACCTGCCATGGACCAGCAGATGATCGCGGGTTACGCCCCCAAGCCGGTCGCCGCCCGTATGGAGAACCACGGCTCGTCCATGCTCAAGGTCGCCATGGCCACCGGCCAGGACCTCTTCGCCCGGACCGGCTCGATGATCGCCTACGAGGGCTTCATCCAGTACGAGCCGAACCCGCCGGCCGTGCGGCAGATGGCCTCGTCGTGGCTGACCGGTGAGAGCGCGCCGGTGATGAAGTGCAGCGGCGACGGCCTGCTCTACCTGGCCGACTACGGCGCCGACGTGGTCTGTCTCAACCTGGACAACGAGTCGGTGTCGGTCAACGGCACCAACCTGCTGGCCTTCGACGCGCACCTGCAGTGGGGCGTCGAACGCGTCAAGGGCCTGGCGAAGTTCGCCGGGCAGGGCCTGTTCAACGTCGCGGTGTCCGGCACCGGATGGGTCGCGATCACCTCGCGCGGCACCCCGATCGTGGTGGACTGCGGTTCCGGCGCCGATGAGACGTATGTCGACCCGGACGCCCTGGTGGCCTGGTCGTCGGGGCTGAAGATGAAGGCCAAGCGCAGCTTCAAGGCGTCGTCGCTGATCGGGCGCGGCAGCGGCGAGGCGTTCCAGATCGCGTTCTCCGGCCAGGGCTTCGTGGTCGTCCAGCCCAGCGAGGACAGTACCGACCGGCTCCGGGCCCGGGGCTGAGGGGGAGCGACACATCATGCAGAGCCCGCTTTTCGCCTTCACCGAGGTCCAGAACCAGGACCACTACAGCCTGCAGAACTCCTACCTGCTGCGGGTCCGGCTGGACGGTGACACCGGCCCGGACTGCCTTGCCCGCAAGGGCTCGATGGTCGCCTACCAGGGGCTGATCGAGTTCGACGGGGAGTACCAGTCGCACTACCAGCGCAGCGCCGCGCGCGCGACCGGCGAGGGCCTGGATCTGATGCGCTGCTCCGGCCAGGGCACGGTGTACCTGGCGAACCTCGCCCAGCAGATCCACATCCTGGACGTCGATCACGACGGGCTCACCGTCGACAGCGCCTACGTCCTCGCCCTCGACTCCGGGCTGCACTGGGATGTCATCGCGGTCGACAGCCAGTACGGCCTGGCCGGCACCGGGCAGTACAACGTCGCGATCGCCGGGCAGGGCAAGGTCGCTCTCATGACGTCCGGCAAGCCGCTGATGCTCCCGGTCACCCCGAACACGTACGTGTCCTGCGATGCGGACGCGGTCGTCGCCTGGTCGACCTCGTTGCGGGTCCAGATGCAGGCGCAGACCAGCAGTTCGTCGGTGTTCCGGCGGCGCGGCAACACCGGCGAGGGCTGGGAGCTGAACTTCGTCGGCCAGGGCTACGTCCTGGTCCAGCCCAGCGAGATGATGCCGCCGCAGAACGTGGAACTGCACGGCCTGCGCGGGCAGTACGGTGTCGGGGCGCAGGGCGCCGACCAGGGGAACGCGTGGGGCGGCCGCTGACCCCCGATATGCCGCGGTAACGACCTGGGGAGCAATAGGGAGTGGATCAGGGAGCGGCGTCATGTGGCTTCGGATCCAAGGCGGAGGAGGGAGGCGATGCTGGGGGCACTCCCCCTGGCTTCGCCGGGGGCACCCCCACCCACGCCGCAGGCTGTGGGGGAATCGTCGACCGACGACAACGCCGGAGGCGGAGTCGCAGGGCGGCGCGAGCCCGCTCCCTATTGCTCCCCAAGTCGTAAGGGGCACCGACCCATGGTCGGCGCCCCTTACAGGTTCTGCGGGTCCTACCGGTTGCGTTGCCTAGAGCAGCGCCCTGGTGCGTTCCAGGAGGGTACGGACCGACCTGTCGGACAGTCCGGCGACCTCGTCGAAGGTGAACCAGCGCAGGGCCAGCGACTCGTCGCTGATGGATTCGACGGCGCCCGGGGGAGCCACCGCGGCGTACTGGACGTCGAGATGCCAGGCACACGGCACCAGGTGGCGGTCGAGGTTGACGGGTCCGGGCACCAAGAGCGTGAGCCCCTGGATGCCGGACTCCTCGGTGCCCTCGCGCAGCGCGGCACCCGACAGTGAGGTGTCGGCGGGCTCGCAGTGGCCGCCGGTCTGCAGCCACAGCTTGAGCTTGGCGTGCAGGGTGAGCAGGACGTGCCGTCGCTCGGCGTCCAGGATGAGCACGCTGCCGGTGAGGTGCCCGGCCTTGCAGGGTTTCCACATGCCGTCCGGGTGGGCGGTCAGGTGCGCCAGGTACTCCTGGCGCAGCCTGTCCTGATCGGCGTCGGGGGCGTGCCAGGTCTCCAGGACGCCCACCGCGTCCTTGTGCAGCGTGCTCACTTGCCGGCGTCGCCGTCCTTGTCGTCGGTGCTTCCGCTCGTGTCTCCGCTCGCATCCTCGGCCGAACCGCCGTCCTCGGCCTCTGCGGGCTTCTCCGGCCGCGCGGGGCCGTCGGCCGCGGCATCGCCGTCGGTGCCCTTGGCGCCCTTGTCCAGGCTCGTCTCGGGGCCCTTGTCGCTGCTCGCGCCACCCGCCGCCTCGCCGAGCAGCTTGTCGAGCTCGGAGAAGTCGATGACGTCGCGGTGCACGAAGCCGTCGGGGTCGTCGAGGTCGGCCGCGGTCGGCAGCATGTCGGGGTGCGCCCACAGGCCGTCGCGCCCCTCGACGCCACGGGCGTCGGTGAGCGAGGCCCACAGCCGGGAGGCGTCGCGCAGCCGGCGCGGCCGCAGTTCGAGCCCGATCAGGGTGGCGAAGGTCTGCTCGGCGGGGCCGCCGGTCGCCCGGCGGCGGCGCAGCGTCTCGCGCAGCGCGCCCGCGGACGGCAGGTGCGGGGCGGCGGCCGCGTGCACGACCGCGTCCACCCAGCCCTCGACCAGCGCGAGCGCGGTCTCCAGCCGGGCCAGCGCGGACTTCTGCGCCGGGGTGTCCTCGGGCTGGAACATGCCCTGCTGCAACGCCTCCTGAAGCTGCTCGGGCTGCGTGGGGTCGAGTTGCCCGACGGCCTCTTCGAGGCGGGCGGTGTCGACCTTGATGCCGCGTGCGTAACCCTCGACGGCGCCGAACAGGTGGGCCCGCAGCCAGGGCACGTGGGCGAACAGCCGCTGGTGGGCCGCCTCGCGCAGGGCGAGGTAGAGCCGCACCTCCTCCTGGGGGATGCCCAGGCCGTCGCCGAACGCGGCCACGTTGGCCGGCAGCAGGGCGGCCTTGCCGGCCGGGCCGAGCGGCAGCCCGACGTCGGTGGAGCCGACCACCTCGCCGGCCAGGGTGCCGAGCGCCTGCCCGATCTGGGAGCCGAACATCGCGCCGCCCATGGACCGCATCATGCCGAGCAGCGGGCCGGTCATGGCCTGCATCTCCTCGGGCAGTACGTCGCCCATGGCGCCGGCCACCCGCTCGGCGACCGGGTCGACCAGGTCCTTCCACACCGGCAGGGTCGCCTCGACCCACTCGGCGCGGCTCCAGGCCACGGCGGTGTTGGCGCCGGACGGCAGGGACGTGGCGCCGTCAAGCCACAGATCGGCGAGGCGGACCGCCTCCTGGACCCAGTCGCGGTCGGCGCGGCCGACGCTCGCGTCCTTCACGCCGTCCGGGGTGCCCTGGGCGACGGTCTGGCGGGCGATGTCCTTGGCCATGTCCCAGTTCACGGGACCGCCGTCGTAGGAGAGCATCTGGCCGAGCTGCTGGAAGGCCGCGCCCAGGTCACCGGGGTTCAGGGAGCCGAACATCGCCGCGAGCGGGTTGTCGCCGCCGCCCGGGCCGAAGGGGCTGTTTCCGCCGAACCCGAACGGGTTCGGCTGGCCGCCCTTGGGCTGCTTGCCCTCGTCCCCGTCCTCGGGCTCCTCGGGAGGGACGCCGAATCCGAATGGGATGTCACTCACGGGATTCCTCGGATCTGTGTCGTGATGGGCTGTGTCGGGGGCCGGTTCGTGGTGGGCTGGAACTCTGGCTGCCGGTGGTGCGGCGGGTGTCGGGAGGTCTTGCTGGCCCGGCCCGGTGTGATGGGCTCTACCTCCAGCGTAGACACCCGTCCGGCAGGATGGCGCTGTACGTATCTGAGACAACCGTGGGAGACACCCGGTGAGTTCCCCAGAAGCACACGTTCGCCCAGAGCGGAGCCCCGGTCGGGCCGGGTCGGGGCCGGTGGTCGCGATCACTGGCGCGGCTTCCGGGGTGGGGCGCGCGCTGGCCATGCGGCTCGCCGAGTCCGACCAGGTCAGGAAGGTCGTGGCGATCGACGAGCGGCGCGGCGACGTGCCCGGGGCGACCTGGCGGGTGCTGGACGTGCGTGACCCGGCGATCGCCGAGAAACTCCGCGGCGCGTCGGTCGTGGTGCACCTTGCGCTCGACCTCGACCTGGAGTCCGACGCGAAGGCCCGTTCGGCGTTCAACGTGCGCGGCACCCAGACCGTACTGACCGCGGCCGCCGCGGCCGGCGTGCACCGCGTGGTGCTGTGCACCTCGGCGATGGTCTACGGCGCCCAGGCCGACAACGACGTGCCGCTCGCCGAGGACGCTCCGCTGCGGGCCACGTCCGAGGCGAGCTTCGTGGACGACCTGCTGGAGATCGAGCGGCTCGGTCGCCGTGCCCCGCGCGCCCACCCGGGCCTGAACGTGACGATCCTGCGGCCCGCGGTCCTGGTGGGCGACACCGACACCGCGCTGACCCGGTACTTCGAGTCGCCACGGCTGCTGGTGGTGGCGGGCAGCCGGCCGTGCTGGCAGTTCTGCCATGTCGAGGACCTGGTGTCGGCACTGGAGTTCGCGGTGCTGGAGAAGGTCGACGGCGAGATGGCGGTCGGCTGCGACGGCTGGCTGGAGCAGGAGGAGGTCGAGGAGCTGTCCGGCATCCGCCGGATGGAACTGCCGGCCGCGGTCGCCTTCGGCGCGGCCTCCCGGCTGCACCGGCTGGGCCTGACCCCGTCGCCGGCGGGCGACCTCGCGTACACCATGCACCCCTGGGTGGTCAGCGGGCGCAAGCTGTACGAGGCGGGGTGGCGACCCCAGTGGTCCAACGAGCAGGTGCTCGCCGAGTTGCTCGCCGAGGTCGAGGGCCGCAACTCCGTCGCAGGGCGCCGCCTGGGCCGCAAGGACGCCACGACCCTGGGTGCCGCCGGCGCGACCGTCGCCCTGGTCGGCGCGGCGGCCGTGGTGCGCAGGGCCCGCAGGCGCCGCGGGCTGTGACCCCGGACCGGCCCCCACGGTGACCGGCGATAATGAAATACTGTTTCCGCATCGTGGCATGGCCTGGGGAGTGAGGCAGCATGGAAGACATGGCATCCGTATTCGGCGCACCCGGTGAGTCCACGCCCTTCGGTGGCGCGGCGGATGACGCGCCCGCCGTCCGCCTGCTCGCGATCCGCGACACCCCCCTGTCGGTGGACGAGGTCTTCGGCGCGGTCGGCGACGACGCCGCCGGCGGCACCGCGCTGTTCGTGGGCACGGTCCGCGACCACGACGGCCGCCCCGACGCCCAGGTGACCAGGCTGTCGTACTCCGCGCACCCCACCGCCGAGGCCGAGTTGCGCCGGGTCGCGGAGAAGGTCGCCGCGGACTTCCCCGTACGGGCGCTCGCCGCCGTTCACCGGGTCGGTGACCTGCGGGTCGGCGACATCGCGGTGGTCGTCGCGGTCGCCTGCCCGCACCGTGGCGAGGCGTTCGCCGCCAGCCGCCGCCTGATCGACGACCTCAAGCGTGAGGTGCCGATCTGGAAGCACCAGACCTTCGCGGACGGCGAGCAGGGCTGGGTCGGCGCGTAGCTCCGTCGTGGCCCTCATGCGACGGGGGACGGCTGCGGGGGAGCGGCGCAACGAACACCCTCCGTTAGTGGGACTTCCGGTTGCGTAACTCCGCGCCCCGGCCGAACGTTGACCTACCGAGTGGTTAATCTGCTCATAGGTCTGATTGATCTCGTTTGGGTCGTACGGGTTGGGGAGTTCGCAGTGGGAGCACTCACTTGGTTGCTCATTCCGGTGGCCGCCGCGGTCGCCGCCGCCATCTGGGCCCGCTGGGCCGCCCGCCGGCGCAGCACCGGCGACGGCGCCTCGCTCGCCGGATATGAGAGGTTTCGGCAGGCGATGCAGACGGTCGCGGTCGCCCCGGCGGCCGCCGGCGGTGCCCCGGTCTCCGCGGTGGACGGGGACATTTCGTCGGACGACGAGGAGGATTCACCCCGCGGGCCGGTTGTCGGACCGGTCCCGTAGGGTCAGGGCATGTCACGCCGCACCGCGACGCTGCTCGCCTCGACTCTGACGCTGATAGCGCTGCTGTGCGTGGCGCTGGTGACACCGACTCCGTACGCGGAGATGTCACCCGGGCCGACCGTGAACACCCTGGGCAGCTATGGCGGCGAGAAGGTCATCGACATCGCCGGCCGCAAGACGTATCCCACCACCGGCAACCTGAACATGACGACGGTCCGCGTCACAGGTGCCGACTACCGGATGAACCTGGTCGAGGCGGTGCTCGGCTGGGCCCGGCATGACGACAAGGTCGTCGAGCACGACACCCTCTACCCCAAGGGTCAGACCGCCGAGCAGGCCGACGAGGAGAACGCCGAGGAGTTCAGCCAGTCACAGGACAGTGCCAAGGTCGCCGCCCTGGAGGAGCTGAAGATCCCCGTGCAGTCCCGGGTGATCGTCGCGGCCGTGGTCAAGGGGGGCGCCGCCGAGGGCCTGCTGCACGCCGGTGACGTGATCAAGGCCGTGGACGGCCACCAGGTCAGCGCGGCCGACCAGGTGGCGACCTTCGTCACCAAGCACACCCCGGGTGAGAAGACCGTGTTCACGGTGGTCAGGGCGGCCGACGTCAAGAAGAAGTCGCCGCCCACCCAGCAGGTGACGATCACCACCCGCGCCTCCGACGACACCGGCCCCAAGCGCGCGGTCGTCGGCATCCAGGCGGGCGTGGAGCACCTGTTCCCGTTCACCATCAACATCCGGCTCGCGGACGTCGGCGGCCCCAGCGCGGGCATGATGTTCGCGCTCGGCATCATCGACAAGCTCACCCCGGGCAACCTCACCGGCGGCGCGTTCGTGGCCGGCACCGGCACCATCGACGACAACGGCAACGTCGGCCCGATCGGCGGTATCAGCCTCAAGACGATCGGTGCCCGCGACAAGGGCGCGAAGTACTTCCTCACCCCGGCCGACAACTGCGAGGAGGCCGCCAAGGACATCCCCGGCGGCCTCACCCTGGTCAAGGTGAAGACCCTGGACGACGCCATGGCGGCCCTGAAGGACATCCGCGACGGCGACATCTCGAAGCTGCCGAGCTGCAAGAGCTGACCGTCACGGCCGGCCGCGCTCAGCCGCCGGCGCTCACTCCTCGAACGTGGCGCTCAGCGCATCCGCCAACCCCGGCACCAGGTCCTTTCCGGTCAGCACCTCCGTCGCCGAGTCCTTCGCGCGCAGCCGCACCGCCGACTCCCGCGTCCCGTCGCGCAGCACTCCGACCGTCATCCGCACCTCCTGTCGTTCGGGGTGCGCGGCGACCCAGGCGGCCAGCGCCTTGTCGTCCAGGTCGTCGGGGATGGCCGCCTCGGCGGACGGCGGAAGCATCAGCCGCTCCACGGTGAGCGCGCACCCGGCGATCACCTCGGGCCAGGCGATGGTGGCCAGGAACTCGTCGAGTGCCTGCCCGGCCGGCAACTCGTCCTGCTCGATGGGGGTCAGACCGGTGGCCGCCGAGTCGGCGCCGTCCAGCCCGAGTTGGTCGGCGAGCGCGGGCTCCCGGGTGCGCAGGTGCGCGGTGTCGACGAGGGCGAACAGCCGTGCGGGCCGGTCCCAGCCGAGGCCCGACGCATAGGTGTCGATCTCGAGGACGGCGCGGGTCAGGGGGTTCGCCGCGAGCGGCGAACCTTCGGTCGCAGTGTTGGACATGTCAGTATCCTCCCCCTTCTCCGACCGGAATCGGGAACCGGCCAATGCGTCGATAAGTTGCACCTGTGGGAGTCCGACTCGGGGCACCCCGAGATCACCGACCACTTCGAGGTGCGCACCTTGGTATTCGAGATGCCGGAACGCGACGGAGACGGAGGGGCGGCCGCACCTCGCTTCACCGTCGGCCGCCCGTCGCGCAGCGCCCGTACGCTGCTCATCACCGTGGCCGTGCTGGCCCTGCTGATGATCGCGTTCGTGATGTTCGCCGGCTTCTGGACGGACCTGCTGTGGTACCGGTCGGTGCACTACTCGTCGGTGTTCGGCACCGTGTTGTGGACGAAGATCGCGCTGTTCTGCGCCTTCGGGCTGCTGATGGCGCTGGCGGTCGGCGCGAACATGTTCCTGGCGCACCGGCTGCGCCCGCCGCTGAGCGCGATGTCGCCCGAGCAGCAGAACCTCGACCGGTACCGGATGGGCATCGCGCCGTACAAGAAGTGGGTGCTGCTCGCGGTCAGCACGGTGGTCGGGCTGGTCGCCGGCGGATCGGCCACCGGCCAGTGGCGGTTGTGGCTGCTGTTCGTCAACGCGACGCCGTTCCACACCAAGGACCCGCAGTTCCACAAGGACGTCTCGTTCTACACCTTCGACCTGCCCTGGTACCGCTTCCTGCTGGCCTTCTGCTTCGCCGTGGTGCTGCTGTCCCTGGTGGCCGCGGTCCTGGTGCACTACCTGTACGGGGGGCTGCGGATCACCTCACCCGGCGCCCGCGCCACCACGGCCGCCACCAGTCACCTGTCGGTGCTGCTCGGCCTGTTCGTCTCCCTGAAGGCGGTCGCCTACTGGCTGGACCGCTACTCGCTCGCGGTGAAGTCCAGCGGGATGAAGGCAACCGACAACTGGACCGGCCTGCGCTACGTCGACGCCAACGCCTACCTGCCGGCCAAGACCATCCTGTTCTCGATCGCGGTGATCTGCGCGCTGCTGTTCTTCGCCACGCTGTGGCGCCGCACCTGGACGCTGCCGACCATCGGCTTCGGCCTGATGGTGCTGTCCGCGATCCTGATCGGCGGCCTGTACCCGGCGATCGTGCAGAAGTTCCAGGTCCAGCCGAACGAGGCCCTCAAGGAAGCGCCGTACATCCAGCGGAACATCGACGCCACCCGCGCCGCGTACGGCATCGACGACACGGTGGAGTCCGACTACAAGGGCACCAGCAAGACGCCGGACGCCAAGCTGCGCGCCGACGCGGGCAGCGCCGCCTCGGTCCGGGTGCTCGACCCCAACGTGGTCGCGCCGACCTTCCAGCAGGCCCAGCAGTCCGGTAGCTACTACTCCTTCCCCTCCACCCTGGACGTCGACCGGTACACGGTGGACGGCAAGGAGCAGGACACCGTGGTCGGCGTCCGGGAGCTGAACGTGAAGGGCATCCCGGAGAACAACTGGATCAACGACCACTTCAAGTACACCCACGGCTACGGCATAGTCGCGGCCAAGGGCACCACCGTGACCGGCAACGGCAACGGCACCGGCTCGGCCGCCGATTCCGACACCACCACCGGTGTGTCGAGTGACTCCGACCACACCGGCCAGCCGGTCTACACCGAGCAGGGCCTGCCCACCGCCGGTGCCCTCGGCCCGTACACGCAGCAGATCTACTTCGGCGAGCAGACCAAGCAGTACTCGATCGTCGACGGCCCCACCAAGGAACTGGACTACGCCGAGAAGAAGCGCGAGGTGACCACCTCGTACCAGGGCAAGGGCGGGGTCAGCCTCGACAACCCGGTCACCCGGGCCGCGTACGCGGTGACGCTGGGCGAGCCGAAGATCCTCTACTCGGGTGCGATCGGGCACGGTTCGCAGATCCTGTACAACCGCACCCCCAAGCAGCGCGTCGAGGCGGTCGCGCCCTGGCTGACGATCGACGGCGACCCGTATCCGGCCGTCGTCGGCACGCACGTGGAGTGGATAGTCGACGCCTACACGACGACCGACAACTATCCGTACTCCTCGCGTACGACGCTGGGCAGCACCACCGCCGACTCCTTCACCGACAACCAGCGAACGGTGGCGGCCCGGCAGAACCGGGTCAACTACATCCGCAACGCGGTGAAGGCCACCGTGGACGCGTACACCGGCGCCGTGACGCTCTACCAGTGGGACGCCAAGGACCCGGTGCTCAAGACCTGGATGAAGGCGTTCCCGCACACGGTGAAGCCCAAGAGCGCGATCCCGGCCGCGCTGATGGCGCATCTGCGCTACCCGGAGGACCTGTTCAAGGTGCAGCGGCAGCTGCTCACCCAGTACCACGTCACCGACGCCACGCAGTTCTACACCGGCAGCCAGGTCTGGCAGGTGCCCGACGACCCCGCGTCCAAGTCCGGCAAGGCGGTGCCGCCGTACTACCTGAGCCTGAAGATGCCCGACCAGAGCGCGCAGCGATTCTCGCTCACCTCCACCTTCACGCCCAGCGGACGCGGCAACCTGGCGGCGTTCGTCGCGGTGGACTCCGATGCGACCAGCCCGGACTACGGGACGATACGGCTGCTGGAGACGCCCACCGACGACCCCGTGGACGGACCGCGGCTGGTGCAGAGCAAGTTCACCTCCGCGTACGGCCAGCAGATCTCCCGGCTGCGCGGCAAGGACTCCACCATCGAGTACGGCAATCTGCTCAGCCTCCCGCTGGACGGCGGGCTGCTGTATGTGGAGCCGGTCTACCTGCGCGGTGCGAACGTCAACTACCCGCTGCTGAAGAAGGTGTTCGTCAGTTTCAACGGGCGCAACGCGTTCGACGACACCCTCGACCAGGCGCTGGACTCCGTCTTCGGCAGCAGCGGCGGCGCATCGACGAGCCCGACGGTTCCGGCGAGCCCGGGCGGGCCGACCACCACGCCACCGGGAAGCTCCGCGAACCCCCGGGTCGAGGCGGCCCTGACGAAGGCCCAGAAGGCGTACGACGACGCCCAGGCGGCCATGAGGAAGAACGACTGGGCGGCGTACGGCGAGGCGCAGCGGCGGCTCGGCAAGGCGCTACAGGAGGCGGAGCAGGCCGAGAAGGCGGCGGAGGCCGTCAACCCGGCGAAGGCCGTCAAGCCTTCGAAGGCGGGCTGATCAGGTGGCATCGCGAGCCGTGGTACGGTTGGAACACAACGACGCGGGGTGGAGCAGCTCGGTAGCTCGCTGGGCTCATAACCCAGAGGTCGCAGGTTCAAATCCTGTCCCCGCTACCACGGCGGCTCGGGGTCTCAAGGGACCCCGGGCCGTTTTGTCGTGCCCGCAGCCCGGTCGCCGGGTGCGGCTCCTAGTAGGTGGGAACCAGACTCGCCGTCAAGGGAGTTCGGGCCACTTCACTTGTTCGTGTGACATCGCGCTTACGGTGTTTGACCTGACGCCTTGTCGGGAAGTCGATAAAACGCCGAAGTGACCAAGCGGGGTGCGGTATACCAGGTGTACGCCGCTGATAGGTGGTGCGACCATGGGGCTTATGGGGGACGGTGCAAGACTGCTGAACACTCGTCAGAACCGTGAGGAGCGGGAGCCGACGGGCCGGAAGGCCATGACCGTGGCCGAGTTGCTGCCCGCACCCCGTAGCGGCGAGCCCGCGGCACAGGGCGCGGCCGCCCCCGACGACGCCTCGTCCACCGCGCCGGCCCTGCTCAGCGAACTGCCCGACGAGGACACCCTCGCGATGCGCGAGGAGGCCGAGATCGAGGCCCGGCACCGGGTGGCCGCCGACGGGGGCGACCCCGGCGCGATGAGCGCGCTCGGCACCCTGCTGTTGCGCCGCGGCGACCTCGACGGCGCGGAGCCCTACCTGCGGGGCGCCGTCCAGGACGGCGACCGTGCCGCCGCCAACAACCTCGCCCTGCTGCTGCACCAGCGCGGCTGCGCCGAAGAGGCCGCCGGATGGTGGCGGATCGCCGCCGTCGCCGGCTCCGCGCCCGCCGCACACGCCCTCGGCCGCCACCTGCGCGAGCGCGGCGACGAGCCCGGCGCCGAGTACTGGCTGCGCCAGGCCGCCGAGGCCGGCCACGCGCTGGGTGCGTACGCCCTCGCCGACCTGCTCGACCACCAGCGGGACGTCGCCGCCGAGCGCTGGTTCCGCACCGCCGCGGAGCAGGGCCACCGCGAGGCCGCCTACCGGCTGGCCCGGATCTGCGCGGTCCGCGGCCAGGAGCGCGAGGCCGAGCAGTGGTACCGCCAGGCCGCCGCCAAGCGGCACCGCCGTGCCGCGCTCAGGCTCGGCACACTCCTGGAGGAGCGCGGCGAGACCAAGGAGGCCGAGCGCTGGTATCTGACGGCCGCCCGCGACGGCGAGGCCCGCGCCGCCTGCGCGCTGGGCTTCCTGCTGCGCGACGCCGGGGACATCGACCTCGCCGCGACCTGGTGGCGCCGCGCCGCCCAGGCCGGCGACGGCAACGCGGCGAACGCGCTGGGCGCCCTGCACGCCCAGGAGGGCGAGACGCAGACCGCCGAGCGCTGGTACCGCACCGCCATGGAGGCCGGCGACGTCAACGGCGCGTACAACCTCGGCCTGCTCTGCGCGGGCAACGGCCGGGCCGCGCAAGCCGAGCAGTGGTACCGCAAGGCCGCGTACGCCGGGCACCGCGAGGCCGCGAACGCGGTCGCCGTGCTGCTGCTCCAGCGCGGGGACGCGGCCGGCGCCGAGCCGTGGTTCTCCAAAGCCGCGGAGGCCGGCAGCATCGACGCGGCCTTCAACCTCGGCATCCTGCACGCCTCCCGCGGCGAGGACGCCACCGCGCACCGCTGGTACGAGCACGCCGCCGCGGCCGGGCACGCCGAGGCCGCGCTCCAGGTCGCGATCGCCCTCCAGCGCGAGGGCGACCAGCACGGCGCCGAGCGGCATCTGCGCTGCGCGGCCGGCGGCGGCAGCCCCGAGGCGGCCTTCCGCCTCGGCACGCTCCTCGACGGCCGCGAGGAGGGGAGCGAGGAGTCCGCCGAGGAGGCGGAGGAGTGGCATGAACGCGCGGCGCGCCAGGGGCACCGCCGCGCCCAGGTGCGGCTCGGCATGGGCGCGGCCAACCGGGGTGACGTGGTCGAGGCCGCGCACTGGTACCGGCTCGCCGCCGAAGCGGGGTCGCGCAACGGCGCGTTCAACCTCGGGTTGCTGCTCGCCCGGGAGGGGAGTGAGCCCGAGGCCGCGCTCTGGTGGACCCGTGCGGCCGAAGCGGGGCACGGGCGGGCGGCGTTGCGGATGGCGCTGCTCTCGGCTCGGCGGGGGGATCTTCCGGCCGCGCAGTCGTGGTGCGCTCGCGCGATCGACTGCGGGCCTCCGGAGGTGGCCGAGCGGGCGGCTCGGCTCACTGCCGCGGTCTCCCACGAACTCACTGCGTGATCGCCGCAGCGGTCCGCCCGGGTCGCCTGGAGCGGTCGGTTCCCGGGCCATCTGCCGGTGGGGTGGCTGGTCGCTTCGTTCTCCCCCGGAGCTTCGCCGGGGGGTGCTCCCACGCGCTCCTGGGTGGGGGCTGCTTGCGGTCGGTTCCCGGACCACCTGCCGGTGGGGTGGCTGGTCGCTTCGTTCTCCCCCGGAGCTTCGCCGGGGAGGTGCCTCTTGCCGTTGGCTTGTTGGTCTGCGGTGGGTGGGGGGT
>NZ_JACEGK010000165.1:0-14149 GCF_056859195.1 Streptomyces sp. NH27 | reverse complement strand
CGTCCCACCGAACGGGACCGTCCGAACAGGAGTAGCACGTGTACATCGCCTACGCGGCCATCACCGCCGTCACGCTCGCGATGAACGGCGGCATGGCCGTCGCCGACCTCGCGAAGGCGGACTTCGTCCTCGCCAACTCGGCCCGGGTCGGCGTGCCCACGTCCTGGGCCCGCCCCCTCGGCACGCTCAAGGGCGCCGGCGCGGTCGGACTGCTGCTCGGACTGCTGGGCCTGCCGCTCATCGGCATCGCCGCCGCGATCGGGCTCGTGCTGTACTTCACCGGCGCGATGGCCGTGCACATCAAGACCCGCGTCTTCGCCAACATCGCCTTCCCCGGCGCCTACTTGGCGCTGGCCGTCGCCTCGCTCGCCCTGGCCGTCGCAAGATGAGCGGCACACCCACCCCGCAGCGGCACGCAGCGCCCGCGTTCCAGCACCGTACTGGCGGCACGGGTCGTCGATTCGACGCGATCACCCCGCACCCATCCGTGACCTGCGACATGCCTGGCTCCGGGGCACCAGGACGACCTTGCCGAGGTTGCGCCGGGACTCGATGATCTCGTGGGCGCGCGCTGCTTCCGCGAGCGGGAACTCGGCGAATACGCGGGAGCGCAGCGTGCCGTTGCGGTGGAGTTCCCACAACTCGTCGAGCCAGCGCGCGTACACCTCGGGCCTGCCCCGGGCGATGGCCGCCATCTGGAACCCGATCACCGAGGCGCTCCGGACCAGCAGCTCGTACGCGTCGATCGTGCCGCCGCCCGAGCTGAAGGCGACCAGGCGGCCGCCGGGGGCCAGAGCGCGCACCGCGGGGCCGAGCAGTTCTCCGCCGACCCCGTCGAGGACGACATCGACCGGATCGCCCCAGGACTCGTCGCCGTAGAGCACGACCTCGTCGGCGCCGAGGGCGCGAACGAACTCCGCCTTGTCCGCGCTGCTGACGGCGGCAACCACGCGGGCGGCTTCACCTGCCTTGGCGTACTGCAGGGCCAGGACGCCGACCGCGCTGGCCGCCGCGGTGACCAGGACGCTGTCACCCGGGGCCGGGCGACCCGCCTCGTACGCGCCGCGCGACACCAGGCCGCTGCGGACCAGGGCCACGGCATCCACGGCCGACGCCCAGCCGGGTATGCGCGAGGCCATCGTGTGGTGGATGAGAGCCAGTTCGGCATAGGCGTGGGTGAAGCAGAGACCGGTGACGCGGTCGCCCACGGCGAAACCGTTGACGCCTTCACCGACCGCGGCGACGGTGCCTGCCACCTCGCCGCCGAGCGGGCCGGGCTCGGCGCCCTCGCGCACCTTTCGCACGGTGGGCAACGTGACTCCCACCGCCTCGCTACGGACCAGCAGTTCACCTGGACCGGGCTCTGGAACCGGGACCTCCTCGGTGAAGAGAACCTCGGGGCCGCCATTGACCTCATAGCGGACACGACGCATGGACACCTCCAGGTGTGGCACACGACAGGGAATCGTTGGGATTTCCAATGGATGGCCAGCGTAGAGTCAAGTCATTGGGAAGTCCAACGACTTACGGATACCCTGCTGCCATGACTCGCACCGAACGCCCGGGCGCCCTGGCGCACATCCAGTCCCTGCCGAGCTGGCTGGCCGGCCGGGTAGCGGCGCGCGGTCGGAGCCTGGTCGCCGAGGCGATCGCCGCGGAAGGGCTGAAGCTGCCGCATCACGCCGTGCTCGCGGCAGTGTCCGAGTACGGGCCCGTCGCCCAGGCGGACCTGGTGCGCCGGCTGGGCTTCGACGCGAAGGACCTGGTCCTCCTGCTCAACCGCCTGGAGGAAGCCGGGCTGGCCCGGCGCGCACCCGATCCGCAGGACCGTCGCAAGAACGCGGTGACGGTGACGCCGGCGGGCATGCGGACCCTGGAACGGTGCGCGGAGCTGGCGGAGCGGGCCAACGCCGAACTGCTGGCGCCGCTCAGCGCGGCGGAGCGCCGACAGTTGATGGAACTCCTGACGCGGGTGCACGAGGCATAGGCCCCGCGCCACGCGTCATGTCGAGCCGCGGGAACTGCGCCTGCCCGGTCTCCTCGACGTTGACATCAGACGAACCCGCCGGCCACAGACCCGAATTCGTGACCTGCGGCGTACGGTGCCCGCGTCCCAGCCGTACGGTGCCCGCGTCCTAGCCGTCGGCGGCCGTCGTGCCGCGCCAGCGCGCCTCGCCGTCATGCCACTGCCCGGTGGGAGCGAGCCCTGCGGCGGTGGCGACGGCGGCCGAGGCCGTGTGGTCCGGGTGGATGTGGGCGATCACGGTCGGGACGTGCTGCCCGGCGAGCCAGTGCACCAGCCCGCGCGCGGCCTCCGTGGCGATGCCGCGGCCCTGCCACGGCGTGCCGACCACCCACGCGATCTCGGCGACGCGTCCGCCCTCCCCCGGGCCGACCGTCGCCTGGACCGTGCCCACCAGGCAGCCGTCCGCGCGGAGCCGGATCACCCAGTTCAGCCAGTCCACGGCGGGGTCGGGCGAACCCGCGGCCAGCCGCTCGTACCGTGACCGCAGCGCCTCGGGAGTGGCCGGTTCGCCGCCGATGTAGCGGTGCAGCGCCGGGTCGGCGAGCACGCCCGCCATCTCCCCGGCGTGCCCGGGCGCCAGCGGCAGCAGGTCGAGGCGGTCGGTCGCGACGGGCAGCGGGGTCAGGCGGCCGGCGCCGGCCCGGTCGATCGCCACGTGGCTGCTCCCTCTCCCGGCGTGCGGTCGGGCTCCCGGTGTGTGGTCGGACGGTGCGACCGGCGGTGGCGTCAGGCACGTACGGGTGCCGCGGGTCGCCGCCGGCGGATTCGTACGCGGGTCCGGGCCGTACGGCTCCCGGTTGCAGTTCCACGCGTCCGCGCCGGCCGCGAACGCAGCATACACAGCCCGGGCATCTCACGATGTGGCCTCGTCGTTGACAATGACGACGTGGTGGCAGGGTCCGCGGCTCCACACGGAGCCGGCCGGGCGGGACTTGACGACGGGGAAGGTCGAAATGGCCGGGACGGACAGAACGGGTGGATCGGGCTCGGCGGCCGCGGCGGACGACGCGACGGCCGCCAAGGTGACCGAGCGCGCCGCTCGGGCGGCCGGCGCGCTGTTGCAGCGGCTGCGCGGCACGCAGGCGGCGCGGGGGCGGTCGAAGGGCGGCCACGAGATCGTCACCGACGCGGACTTGCGGGCGGACGCGCTGATCAGGGACGTACTCGCGGCACGCTTCCCGGCGCACCGGGTGGTCAGCGAGGAGAGCTGGGACGGGTGGCGGGACGGGATGTTCGACGGGCCGGTGTGGGTGGTGGACCCGATGGACGGCTCGGCGAACTTCGCGCACGACTACCCGTATGTCTCGGTGTCGGTGGCCTTCGCGGTCGACGGTGTGGTGCGGGCGGGCACGGTGCACGCGCCGTTCCTGGGGCAGACGTTCACCGCGGTGAAGGGCGGCGGGGCGCGCTGCAACGGGCGGCGACTGGCGGCGGCGGCCACGTCGGTGCTGGGCGACGCCCTGGTCGGCACGGGATTCCCGCACCGACGCGACGAGTTGGACGCGGTGCTGGAGCGGGTGCGGCGGCTGCTGCTGAACTGCCGTGACGTGCGGCGCGCCGGCTCGCCCGCGCTGGACATCTCGCTGGTCGCGGCGGGCATGCTCGACGCGCACACGGAGAGCCTGGCGCCGTGGGACGTGGCCGCGGCCGGGCTGATCGCCACGGAGGCGGGGGCTCGGCGCGGGAACCTGCTGCCCGAGCCGTTCCCGCTGCCGCCGGACCTGTCGGGTACGGGCGTCGTCGTGGCGGCGCCGGGGGTGTACGACGCGCTGTGGGCGCTGCTGGCGGCGGAGGACGGGGCGGCCTGAGCACTCGGGGCCACGGACTTCCGCTCCGCCACCCGCCACCGCCGCTCAGGACCGTAGCGCGTGCTCCGCCGCGCCGAGCAGGGCCAGGTCCTCACCGTCCTGGCGCACTGCCAGGCGCAGTGCGGCCAGGGCGGGGCGGTCCGCCGTCAGGCCGGCGGTGAACGGTGGGCCGAGCCGGTCCCACGCTGCCGTGGCGGAGCCGCCGATCACCAGCGTGTCCGCCTCGAAGGCCGACAGCCAGGGCGCCAGGGCGCGGCCGAGCGCGTGCAGGGCGTCGTGGATGACGACTTGGGCGACCGCCTCGCCCTGCGCGGCCCGGGTGGACAGTCCGCGCAGCCCGTCCACCGGCGCGCCGGTCAGCGCGGTGTAGCGGGCGACGAGCGCCCGTGTCGAGACGGCCTCCTCCAGCGGGCGGCCGCCGATGGCCAGCAGGTCGGCGCGGCCTTCGGGCGGGACGCTTCGCCCTTCCACCACCGGTGTGCCGTGGTCGAGGAACGCCGAACCGACGCCGGTGCCCAGGGTGATGGCGACCAGGCGCCGCCCGCGGGTGCCCGTGGTGCGCCATGCGCCGAGCCCGAACGCGTGGGCGTCGTTGAGGAAGCGCAGCCGCGCGGGTTCGCATCGAAGCCGTGGGGCGAGGCGGTCCGCGACGGGCAGCCCGTCCAGGGCGGCGAACTTCCCGACGTCCCGGTAGCGGGCGGTCCCGGTGGCGTAGTCGAACGGGCCCGGCACGGCAACTCCCCAGGTGCCGCGGACCGTTCGGCCGCTCAGGGCGGGCGCGGCCAGCACCCGGTCGGCGACGTCGGCGAGCGCGGCGAGGAAGTCCTCGGCGCCGGTGTCGGGCCGCAGCGGCAGGCGCTGCCGGGTGCCTTCGACGACGCCGGGGCGGTCGGGGTCGACGGCGGCGGCCGTGACATGCGATCCGCCGACTTCGAGCACGGGGACGACGCCGGGCGCCGCGGTGGAGGTCATGGCCGCCTACTGGGGTATCGGGTGGTCGATGAGCGCGGTCGCGATGGTCACCCGCCGCGGGTGCAGCGGCACGGTGCTGCGCTGGCGTTCGAACAGCAGCGTGGCGGCCGCCCTGCCGACCTCGGCCGGGTCGTAGGACACGACGGTCAACGGCAGGTGCAGCAGGTCGGCGAGTTCGATGTCGTCGAAGCCGGCGAGGGCCACCGGCTCCTGGTCGGCGGGCCGGTCGCGCAGGGCGAGCAGCGCGCCGACGGTGTTGCGGTTGTTCGCGGTGAGCAGCGCGGTCGGGCGGTCGGGCAGGGCGAGCATGGCGCGGGCCGCCTCCTGGGCGAGCGCGCTGTCGCCGCGGTGCCGGCTGACGTAGCGCTCGTCCACCGCGATGCCGGCCTCCTCCAGCGCCAGGGCGTAGCCGCGGAAGCGCTCGGAGCCGGTCCACAGCGACGGGGGCAGGCCGAGGAAGCCGATCCGCCGGTGGCCGCGCTCGATCAGCCGGCGGCACGCGGCGCGGGTGCCGCCGAAGTCGTCGACGAGCACGCAGTCCACGTCGATGTCCATCGGCGGGCTGGCCGCGAGCACCACGGGGGTGTCGCGGAGCCGTTCGCCGCCGAGGTGGCTGTGGTCGTGGCTGGCGGGCACGACCACCAGGCCGTCCACGCCGCGGTCCAGCAGGTCGGTGACGACGTCGCGTTCGACATCGGGGTCCTCGCTGGTGCTGCCGAGCATGACGCGTGCTCCGTAGCGCACGCACACCTCCTCGACGCCGACGGCGAGTTGGGAGTAGAAGGGGTTGGCGAGGTTGGTGACCACCAGGCCGATGAGCTCGTTGGGGCCGCCGGAGCGCAGTCCCCTGGCCAGCTTGTTCGGGCGGTAGCCGAGCGCGGCCACCTCGGCGAGCACCCGCTGGCGGGTGGCCTCGCCGATGCCGCGCTGCCCGCGCAGGGCGCGGGAGACCGTCATCGTGCTGACGCCGAGCCGTTCGGCCACATCCCGCATGGTCAGGGACGTCACGGGATCGGGTTCTCTGCTCATGCCACCTGCGCCTTGACCAGGCGAGCCAGGTCCGGCCCCTGGTTCTGCACGCGGTATGCGGTCACGGACGCCGGAACCGCGAGAGTCTCCGCATAGTGTACGAAGTGCCGGTCCCCCGCGGCGGTCGTGACGAGCACGCCCTGCCCGTCGACGACGGTCAGTACGTGGAAGCGCCCGTCGGTGTCCTGCTCGGCGGTGCGGTCCGGGTCGATCGCGAGCCGGCGCACCTCGAAGAACATGTCCGGCAGCGTCCCGAGGAGTTCCTCCCGCCAGCCGTCGCCGCGGTGCAGGGTCCGTGGCCGCTGGACCAGGTCGCGGGGTACGGCCTCGCCGGAGCGCCGCGGGTCCAGGTTGCGGAACGCGTGCTCGACGTGGACGGCGCGCTGCCGGTCGGCGGCGTCCCTGCGCAGCCAGTCGTAGAAGCGCAGGGAGTACAGGTACGGGGTGGCACTGACTTCGAGGACGACGTTGCCCTCGCCGCTGCCGTGCGGGGTGCCGGCCGGCACGAGGTAGAGCTGTCCGGCCTCGGCGGGGAACGTCTGGACGTAACTCTCGATGTCGAACGCCTCGCCGTGGGCGTCGGCGGCGTGCGCGCGGGCGTGGAAGGCGTCGAGGTCGGCGTCCTGGCGCAGGCCGAGGAAGACCTTGCTGTGCTCGCCGGCCCGCATCAGGTAGTAGCTCTCGTGCTGGGTGTAGGGCCAGCCGAAGACGGTGCGCATCTCGTCGGTCCGCGGATGGCAGTGCACCGAGAGATTGCCGCCGCCGACGGTGTCCAGGTAGTCGAAGCGGATCGGGAACGAGGTGCCGAAGGTCTCGTGCACGTCCGCGCCGAGCATGTCCACGGGGGCGAGGGCGACCACGAGTTGGAAGGGCACCTCCACGGTGCGGCCGGTGTCGGTGCCGTCGGAGGAGCCGGAACTGTCGCCGTCGCCGGTGCTGTTTCCGTCGTCGCCGAGCAGGACGCCGCTCTCGGGTGCGATGAGTTCGTAGCCGAGCGCGGTGTTGGCGGCGCCGGCGTTGTGGCCCAACTCCTCCTGGCCCCAATGACCGCCCCACGGTGTGGAGTTGAAGGTCGGCAGGGTACGGAAGGGCTGTCGGGCGAGGCGGCGGCAGGAGGCGCGCAGGGCGTGCCCGCTGATCGAGGCCGGCGTCGAGATATCGGTAACGTCGAACCAGCGGTCGATCCGGGCGGCCGTCGCGTCGCGGTGCCGGTCCTGTAGCGGCCAGTCGATGTAGAACAGCCGCCGCAGGCTGGGGAGTTGGCCGGCGGGTGCGCCGAGGTTGCGGCCGGCGCCGCGTCCGACGGCCGCTTCGGCGTGCCGCTTGGGGACATCGGCCCACCACACCGCGTCCACGCCGGGCGCCGACGCGGCGCCGGGACCGACCAGTACGCGCAGTGCGCCGCCCGCCTCACCCTCCGCCTCGGCGCCCTCGGGCGCCGAGGCCAGTGCCGCCAGCGCGCCGGGCTCCATCAGGTCGGACAGGCTGCCACCTGCGAGTCTGGCGAAGTCGGGGTCGTCGCGCAGCGTTTCGGACTCGGTCAGGCGGCGGATGTCGGCCCAGTCGCGCGCCGCGTCGCGGACGTCCGCGACGGTGACGCGGGGGCGGGCGGCGGCGGCGAGGGCCGCCGTCAACTCGCTTGCGACGGCGTCCCATTCGACGGCCGCGGGACCGTCGACCGCGAGCAGCCGGGCGGTTGGGCCCAGGGTGCGTGCCGCGTCGGCCCATCCCACCATGACGGTGCCGTCGCTCACGGGGTAGCGCGGCCGAGGATCGTACTGCGACGCCTGCACTGTGACCTGTGGACGGTCGACCATGTCACCAACCTCATCGAGATAACGTCAACGTTACGTCTTCTCAAACCCTGAGCACACCTGTACGTTACCGATAACTTAGCAGGCCGCTGAACCCGTGACGAGGGGGTCCCATGGGGATGACCGACACGACGCGAACGGTAAGCCGGCGCACGGCGCTGGCCGGTGCGTTCGCCGGGGCCGCCGCCCTCGCGCTCAGTGCCTGCGAGCGCGGCACGCTCACCAAGCCCGCACCGTCGGACACGCTTTCGCTGTTCAACGACAACCCGAGCTGGACGCCCGGATACCACGCCGCCGGGAAGGAGTTGCGCCGGCTCGGCGGGTACCGGCTGGCGCCGCAGGCCGTGCCCAACGTCAGCAACTACCAGCAGATCGTGCGGATGTCGGCGCAGACCGACTCCACCGCCGACCTGGTGAAGTGGTGGAACGGCTACCGGCTGCGGGACGTCGCCCGCGCCGGCATCCTCGCCGACGTCACCTCCGCGTGGGACGAGGCGAGCAGCCGCGGCTGGTGCGACGACCCGGCGCTGCGCGAGACGTTCACCTCCGACGGCCGGCAGTACGGCGTCCCCCTGTACAAGTCGTACTACGCCGTCTTCTACAGCAAACCGGTCTTCGCCCGGCTCGGCGTCGAAGTGCCCACGACCTGGCAGGAGTTCCTGCACGTGGTGGACACCGCGCACGCGCGGCACATCACGCCGATCTCGTCGGGCGGCGCGACCGGCTGGGAGTCGTCGATCTGGTTCCAGCAGCTCGTCAACGGGCTGGACCACCAGTTCTACCTGGACCTCGCCGCCGGCAAGCGGTCGTACACCGACGCCAAGTGCCGCCAGGCGATGGGACTGTGGAGCGACCTGTACCGTCGCGGCGCGTTCTCCTCGCCCGACGCCTCCGTCTCCGACCTGCCGGGACGGTTCGCGCAGGGCAACACCGCGATGTGCCTGCACGGCACCTGGAACACCGGCACGTTCCTCGCCGCCGGCATCAAGAACGCGGACCTCGGCGCGTTCCTGCTGCCGCCGCCGCCCGGCGGGACGAGTTCGGTGGTGGTGGAGAGCGGCGTGCTGGCGGTGTCGGCCAAGGCCCACAAGCGCCAAGGCGCCCTGGACACCGCCCGCGCCTGGTTCGACCCGGCCGTGCAGAAGGCGTGGACCGGGTTCCTGCGCGACACCTCCGCGGACCCTTCGGTGGTGCCGGACGTGGGGGCGGTGCGCGAGGTCGCCGCGCAGGTCCGCGCGCAGCGGCCGGCCCAGGCCATCCGCTACTGGGAGGCGTCTCCCCCGGTGCTGATCGAGGGAAATGTGCAGGATCTCAGCGCCTTCATGATCGACCCCACGGCCGCCCGGGCCGCGCGGACACTGGCGAGCATGCAGCGCCGAGCCGACAAGGAGTGGAAGGCGTGGAAGTCCTGACCTCTGGAGCCAAGACGGTCCCCCGCACCGTGGCCCGCCGACCCGGGAACCCGGCCCGCGAACCCCGGCACGGCGGCCTGCGGCGCGCCGCCTGGGTGGGCGCGTTCCTCGCGCCCGCCATCGCACTCGTCGCGGCGCTGCTGGTGGTGCCGTTCGCGGTCACCTCCTACCGCAGCTTCTTCGACGACAACGGCATCACCGCCCGCTTCGTGGGCCTGGCCAACTACCGTGCGCTGCTGACCGATCCCGACTTCGGCCGGTCGCTGCTCAACACGGTGATGTGGGTGGTCGGCACGCTGGTGCTGCCGGTGCTGCTCGGGCTGGTGCTCGCGGTGCTGACCCACTCGGTGCGCTGGGGCGTGGTGGCCCGCACCGCCGTGGTCATCCCGTACGCCCTGTCCGGCTCGGCGACGGCGCTGCTGTGGACGTACCTGCTGAAGTCCGACGGCGCCGTCAACCAGACGCTGCACGCCATCGGGCTCGGCGCCTGGCAGCAGGACTGGCTGCTGCACTGGCCGCTGAACACGATCGTGATGATCGTCGCGACGACCTGGCAGTCCACCGGCGCCGCCCTGCTGCTGTTCCTGATCGGGCTGCAGACCATCCCGACCGAGACCATCGAGGCCGCGAAGATCGACGGGGCGCAGGGCATGCAGATGTTCCTGAAGGTGATCGTGCCTCAACTGCGGCCCATGACCGTGGTGGTCGTGGGCATGTCCATCGTCAACAGCCTCAAGACGTTCGACATCGTGTGGCTGCTGACGCAGGGCGGCCCGGGAACCGCGTCCGAGACGCTGGCCCTGACGATGTACCGGCAGACCTTCACCCTCAACCGGTACGGCTACGGCGCCGCGGTGTCCGTCGTGCTGACCGTGGTGGTCGTCGCGGCGTCCTGGCTCTACCTGCGCCGGCAGGTCCAGCCGCAGCGGGGAGGCGCGGCATGACCGGCCGGGTGGTACGCCATGTGCTGGTCGCCCTGGTCTCGGTGCTGTGGCTGCTGCCGACCTGGCTGGTGGTCGTCAACGCGTTCACGCCGTCCAAGCAGTACACCGGCTCGCCGCGGTGGTGGTTCGGCTCCTGGGGCCTGATCCGGAACATCCGCGCCGCGTTCTCCAGCGCCGATGTCGGGCGTGGCCTGCTCAACACCTTCCTGTACGCCGTCGTGGGCGCGGCCGTCGCGGTCGTGATCGCCGCACTGGCCTCCTTCGCCGTCACGGTCATGCCGGTCCGCCGCCCGGCGATCTGGTTCTGGGCCATCTTCATCGGCACCGTGCTGCCGTTGCAGACCTTCCTGTCCCCGCTGTTCACCGGATACGCCCGCACCGGCCTGTACGACACCCAGTACGGCATGGTGCTGATCTACGTGGCGCTCACCGTGCCGTTCGCGTTCTTCGTCAACCGCAACTTCATGATGACGGTGCCGCGGGAGATCTCCGAGGCCGCCCAACTCGACGGCGTCAACTGGCCGCGGATGTTCCTGTCCATCCACCTGCCGCTGGCCAGGAACGCCCTGCTGGCCGCGTTCATCTTCCAGTTCACCTGGATCTGGAACGACCTGCTGTTCGGCATCACGCTCTCGCTCAGCCCCAACGTGCGGCCGGTGATGGCCACGCTGGCGGACCTGAGCGGCAACTACTCCACGGTGGGCCCGCCCGTCGTGCTCGCCGGCGCGCTCGTCGCGTCGGTGCCCACCGTGGTGCTCTTCTTCGTCTTCCAGCGCTTCTTCGTCAACAGCCTGCGCCTGACCTCCTGACCTGCTGACCGCCTGACCCACGACTTCCATGACTCATGACCTCCTGACCGCCTGACCGAAACCCGCGCCCGATGTCCTGACCGAACCACCTTGGGAGAGACAGCTCATGACGACGCGTGCCCTCGTACGCGACCGCCGATGGTCGACCGACAAGGCCCGGACGAGCATGGTCGGCCTCGCCGTTGCGGCCACCGCCCACGCCGGCGGCACCCGGCTCCGCGCCATGCCCGAACACCTGGTCCGGCGCAGCCCGTCCGGCGCGCTGCGCTGCATACGGATACTGATCGACGGCGACCGGCCCGACCACGGCGGTTGGACCTTCACCGCCGAGGCCGCCGGCGGCGGGACGATACCCGTGCAGGCCGTGCCCGCGCCCGGCGGGCAGCGGCTGCTGCTGCCCCTGGAGAGCGCGCCGCGCGATCTGCGGATCACCGCCACCGGCCACGGCACGTCCGCCGTGCTCGCCTTCGTCCTTCAGCCGCCGCGCGAGTGGACGATCCACCTGGTGCACCACTCGCACCTCGACATCGGGTACACCGACCCGCAGGGCACGGTGCTCGGCGAGCACGTCGCGTTCCTCGACTCCTGCCTCGACCTCACCCGCGCCACCGACGACTGGCCGGACAACGCCAAGTTCCGCTGGGCGGTGGAGTCGCTGTGGTCGTTCGAGCAGTGGGCGGCCGCCCGGCCGGCGGCGCGGGTCGCGGAGTTCATACAGCGCGTGAAGGCCGGCCAGATCGAGCTGACCGCCATGCCGTACAACCTGCACACCGACACCTGCTCCACGGACGAGCTGCACGAACTGCTGCGGCTGGCCCGCAGCGTCAAGCAGACCCACGGCATCGACTTCCGCAGCGCCATGCAGACCGACGTGCCCGGCACCGTCGCCGGACTGCCCGACGCCCTGACCCCGCTCGGCGTGCGCTACCTGTCGGTGGCGCACAACTGGGCCGGCCGCTCGGTGCCCAACATGAACGGCGGCGCCCAACTCCCCCGGCTGTTCCGCTGGCGCGCCCCCTCCGGGAACGAGTTGCTCACCTGGATGACCGACAGCCCGCACGGCCTCGCCTACATGGAGGGCCCGGTGCTCGGCTTCGACACCTCCTACGAGATGGTCGACGACCTGCTGCCCGCCTATCTGACCGCGCTCGCCACCAACCCCTACCCGATCCCGCCCGAGCTGTTCGGCTCGCCGGGGCCGACCGCCGGTCACCGCGACCCGTATCCGTGGGACCTGCTGCACCTGCGGGTGCAGGGCCACTTCGGGGACAACGCGCCGCCGCGGCTGATCCTCGCGGAGATCGTGCGCCGTTGGAACGAGACCTGGGCCGCGCCGACCCTGCGGCTGTCCACCAACACCGACTTCTTCACCGACGCCGAACAGCGGCTGGGCGACGCCGTCCCCGTCTTCGAGGGCGACTGGGGCGACTGGTGGGTCGAGGGCGTCGGCTCCGGCGCCCGGCCGCAGGCCATGGTCCGCCGCGCGCAGTCCAAGGTGACCGACGCGACCACCCTGTACGGCATGGCCGCGCTCGGCGCCCCGGCCGGCCCCGCTCCCGCGCACGCCGCGGACGCCCGGCACGGCGCGGCCGACGTCTACCGGTCCATCTCCCTTTTCAACGAGCACACTTGGGGCGCGGCCGACCCCTGGACGCACGGCGACGACGGGACGACGTCCGGCGACCAGCAGTGGCACTGGAAGTACGGCTACGCCCTGCACGGCGACAACGACGCCGACACCTTCCGCGACCACGCCTCGGCCGCCCTGGGCGCCGTACTGCCCACGGCAGTTAACGCCGACGCCACCTACTGGGCGGTCAACACCACATCGGCGCAACGCACTTCCGTCGTCGCGCTGTTCGTGCGGGAGAGCCGCGTCCCGCTGGACCGGGCGGTGTCGGTGGCCGACGGGCGCACCGGCAAGCCGCTGCCCACCGTCGAGAAGCCGCAGATCAACCCGGTGCACCGCGACGCGGGCCGATGGCTGCACGTCGAGGTGCCCGATGTCCCGCCGCTCGGGCTCGTCCGGCTCGACCTCACCGCGGGCGAACCGGGCACCGCCGTCACCCCGTCCACCGACGACCACGCCGAGGACGGCGCACGCGACCGTCGCGTCCCGCTGCCGACCGCCGACGACCTGATCCTGGAGAACGACCACCTCAAGGTGCGCGTCGACCTCGGCCGCGCCTGCGTCGCCTCGATCACCGAGAAGGCCACCGGCCGCGAACTCGTCGACCAGGAAGCCGTCGTGGGCTTCAACGGCTACGTCTACGACACCTACACCTCGGCGCCCGGCTACAACCACCAGGCCAACAAGACCACCACGACCGACGAACTCGAACTCCTCGGCTCGCGTTCCCTGGCCCGGCCCGCCGTGCTGCTCGAACGCGTCGACGACGCCCTCGGCGCGCGTCTGACGTACGAGTACGCGGCCGACGGGGTCCACCTGGCCCAAACCACGGTCAGCCTGGGCCGCGACGACTCCCACCTCGTCATCGACAACCGCTTCGACAAGCCCGCGACCATGGCGAAGGAAAGCGCCTACCTGGCCTTCCCGTTCGCCCTGACCGACCCCGCCGTCCGCTACGAGATCACCGGCGCGCTGACCGGCACCGGCCTCGCGCACGTCCCCGGCGCCCCCCAACACATGCGCGCCGTACGGTCGTTCGTCGCGCTCGGCGACGCCGACGGCCCCGTCGCATGGGTCACGCGCGACGCGCCCCTGGTCGAGCCGGAGACCATCCCCCTGCCGTACGCGCCGTTCCCCGACTCCACGGCGCCCCGGCAGCCGGGCACCCTCTACTCGTGGGTCCACAACAACCTGTGGGACACCAACTTCCCGGCCCAGCAGGCGTTCGACACCACCTTCCGCTACGCGATCGGCGTCCGTCGACCCGGTGAGACCATCGCCGCGGAGGCGCTGGGCCTGCGCACCGCCCAGGAGATCGACCACCCGCTGGTGGGCGTCGCCGCGCACGGCGACCCCGCCGCGGACGACCCGGGCGAGCGCGCGCTGCTCTCCCTCGACGACCCGTACGTGCGGATCGTCGACGCGGCACCCGTCCCGGCGCACGCGGCCGAGGACGGCAGCACGGGCGATCCCGACCGGGCCGACCTCCTGGTCCGCCTCCAGTCGTACGCCACCGAACCCCGAACCGTCCGACTGCGCTGCGGCTTCCCCGTCGCACACGCCGAACGCGCCACCTACCTCGGCGACCCTGCGGGCACGGTCACCCGCGAGGGCGCCGACGTGCTCGTGGACATCCCCCGCCTCGGCACCACCGCGGTCCGCCTGCGCCCGCAGGCACGCGGCTGACCTGTTCCGGGAGCACTAC
>NZ_JACEGK010000164.1:0-14176 GCF_056859195.1 Streptomyces sp. NH27 | reverse complement strand
CCCGCACCCTGCCCCGACGCCCCCGCGAGCGCCGTCACCAGCACCGTCACCGCCACGGTCGGCTCCGGATGCGATGCCTTCACCAGCCCCCATGCCATCCCACTGCTCGCGCCCGCGTCGACCGCCACCCCGCAACGCTAAGCGGCCCGGGTCCGGTGCGCCGCCACGGCTCGCCGCCCTCCGGCCGCGTTTGGAAGGATTTGGTGACATTCTTCCTATGCTGGGCCAATGAGCCGAATTGTGGGCGTCCATGGCGTGCTGCCGCCGTACCGGTACGAGCAGCACGAAATCAGGGATGCCCTCGTGGAGATGGGGACGGTGGGCCCGGAGGGCCGAGGGGTGCTGGACCGTATCCATGCGGCGTCCACCGTGCAGAGCAGGTACCTGGCGCTGCCGTTGGAGAGATACGGCACGTTGGGAGGGTTCGGCGCGGCGAACGCCGCATACGTGGGCGCGGCAACGGAGTTGGCGGAGGAAGCCGTCAGGGGCGCCCTGGCCCGCGCGGACATCGCCGCCGCCGACGTGGAGTTGGTGGTCTCGACGTCGGTGACGGGCCTGGCCGTACCGTCGATCGAGGCCCGGCTGGCAAGCCGGTGGGGGCTGCCGGCGCACGTGAAGCGGGTCCCGATCTTCGGGCTGGGCTGCGTCGCGGGAGCCGCGGGACTCGCCCGGGTGCACGACTACCTGGAAGGGCACCCGGGAGGCGTAGCGGTGCTGCTCTGCGTGGAGTTGTGCTCGCTGACGGTGCAACGCGGTGACGCCTCCACGGCGAACGTGGTGGCAGGTTCCCTCTTCGGCGACGGCGCCGCCGCACTGGTGGCGGTCGGCCACCAGCACCCCGCGGCGCGAGCGCAGCGCCCTGAGCACGGCCCGGAAACGGTGGCGACCCGCAGCCACCTCTACCCGGACACCGAGCGGCTGCTCGGCTGGGACATCGGTGACAGCGGCTTCCGGATCGTGCTGGGCAGCGACCTGCCGGACACGGTGCTGCGCCATCTCGGCCCGGAGGTAAGGGAGTTCCTCACCGACCACGACCTGAAACCGGCGGACGTCACGGGCTGGATCTGCCACCCGGGCGGCCCGAAGGTGCTGGAGGCGGTCCGGGCCGCCCTCGATCTGCCCGCGCGCGCCCTGGAGTTGACATGGCGCTCACTCGCGGAGGTCGGCAACCTCTCCTCCGCGTCCGTGCTGCACATCCTGCGCGACACCCTGGACCGCCGCCCTCCGCTGGCCGGAACCCCCGGCCTGATGCTCGCGATGGGCCCGGGCTTCAGTTCCGAACTCGTCCTTCTCCGCTGGTAGGCCACCGATGCCGTCGTTCTCCCTGTCCACCGCGTACACCGTGCTCGTGCTGCTGGTCGGCGTCGAGCGGCTGGTCGAACTGGTCACCGCACGGCGCAACGCGGCGTGGAGCCGCGCCCGCGGCGGCGTCGAGTACGGCCGCGGCCACTACCCGGTGATGGTGCTGCTGCACACCGGTCTGCTGGCCGGGTGCCTGGTGGAGACCGGGTGGGGCGGGCGGCCGTTCGTGCCCGCGCTCGGCTGGCCGATGCTCGTACTCGCCCTGGCCGCACAGGCGTTGCGCTGGTGGTGCATCCACACGCTCGGGCCGCGCTGGAACACCCGGGTGATCGTGGTGCCGGACCTGCCGCTGGTCGATAGCGGACCGTACCGGCTGATGAGCCACCCCAACTACCTCGCGGTCGTCGTCGAGGGCGCCGCGCTGCCGCTGGTGCACGGCGCCTGGATCACCGCGGTCTGCTTCACCCTGCTCGACACGCCGCTGCTCGCGGTCCGGCTGCGCTGCGAGAACGCCGCGCTGGCGGCCTCGCCCGGTACGGTCCCGGCCGTCGCGGTGGCCGCGCCGTGATCGACCTGCTCGTCGTAGGGGGCGGGCCGGCCGGGCTGGCCACCGCGATCCACGCGGCGCGGGCCGGGCTGGACGTGGTGGTCGCCGAGCCCCGGCCGGGCCCGGTGGACAAGGCGTGCGGCGAGGGCCTGATGCCCGCCGCCGTACGCGCCCTCGCCGATCTCGGCGTGTCCGTCAACGGGCGTCCGCTGCGCGGCATCCGCTACGTCGATGCCCGGTACGAGGCCGAGGCGCACTTCCGGGCCGGTCCCGGGCGGGGGGTGCGGCGCACCGAACTGCACGCGGCGCTCGCCCGCCGGGCCGCCCAACTCGGCGTTCCCGTCATGCCGTTGCGGATCGACGCGGTACGGCAGGGCCCGGACGGTGTGACCGCGGCCGGGCTCACCGCGCGCTACCTCGCCGCCGCGGACGGCCTGCACTCCCCCATCCGGCGCGCCCTGGGGCTGTCCGGACCGCCCGATCCCGCGCCTGCCCGCTACGGCCTGCGCCGGCACTTCGCGGTGCCGCCGTGGACCGACTGCGTCGAGGTGCACTGGTCCGCCCGCGCGGAGGCGTATGTCACGCCCGTCGGGCCCGACCTCGTCGGCGTCGCCCTCCTCACCTGCGACCGCGCGCCCTTCGACCACCACCTCGCCGCCTTCCCCGCGCTCGCGGCCCGGCTCCCGCACACCGCGGCCACCCCGGTCCGCGGCGCCGGGCCCCTGCGCCAGCCGGTCCGCGCCCGCGCCGCCGGCCGTGTACTGCTCGTCGGCGACGCCGCCGGCTACGTCGACGCGCTCACCGGCGAGGGGGTCTCCCTCGCGGTGCGCGGCGCCGCGGAACTGGTCCGCTGCGTGCGGGCCGACCGGCCCGACACCTACGAGCGCGCGTGGCGCGCGATGTCGCGACGGCACCGTGCCCTCACGACCCTGCTGCTGCGCGCCCGCGGCAACCCTGGGGTGGGCCCCCGCATCGTGCCCGCCGCGGCGCGCTTTCCCGCGCTCTTCACTGCCGTGGTCAACCAGCTCGCGTAGGAAGCCGGTGCGGCGACTCCCCGGGTCGTTGCAGGAACGCGCTACCCGGGAGCCACCACCGTGAAGGTCGAGGAAAGGCCGGGGACCGAGTAGTCGTTGAGGACCCAGAGGGCCGCGGTGTACCAGAGGAGGGCGACCCCGACGAGGAGGAGGGAGCCCATGACCGGGAGCAGGAACCCGGGCAGCCGCTTGCTGCGGACGACGGTGACCTTCGCCACGAACGCGCCGTAGAAGGCGCACCCCGCGAAGGAGTGGATCGCCACGCGGGGGGAGTTGGTCTCGATCCCGTAGGTGACGAGGCAGTGGAACGCGATCGGCAGGGAGAAGAGGAAGAGGAAGTACCCGAGCACGCGGTGCCAGGTACGCACCCGCAGCGGCGCGGACCGCACCCCGGGAATGCGCCCGAACATCCACAGCGCGAGCCCGTACTGGATGAGGACGAGGCAGAGCAGTGCGCTGCCGAGCCGGGCCTTGAGGTCGACCTCGTCGGCGCCGTGCTGCCCGTAGAGCCCGCTGTTGTAGTCGGGGGTGTGCTCCTTGCCGAACGCGTAGATCCCGACACCGACCGCGATGGGCAGCAGGACACCGAGAACGACGAGCGCGGCGCGGGCACCGGGCCCGCGCCGCCGCTCATGCGGTTCGCCTGCCAACCGGCTCAGCTCGTGACCTGCTTGCCCTGGGCGTTCACGACGTACCACAGCGCGCCGAACTGCTTGAGGCCCTGCCCGTTGGTCTGGCCGGCCTTGGTGTCGTGGCTGTAGTAGTACAGCGGGTGGCCGTTGTAGGTGACCTGCGTGGCGCCGCCGGAGCGGGTGAGCGCGCCGAGCAGCATCTTGTCCACGCCCTTGCCCCCCTTCGCGGCGCCCTTGGTGGTGAGCAGGGGCGGCCAGACGGCGACGCAGGCACCGGTGCAGTTCGACTTGTCCTTCTTGTCGGCGTCGAACAGGTAGAGCGTGCGGCCCTTGGCGTCGACCAGGATGGAGCCGAGCTTGCCCACGGTCTTGGTGGCGACCGTGGCCTGCGCCTTCGCGATCGCCGTGCTGGCGGAGCTGGACGGGCTGGCGGACTTCGACGGACTGGCGGACTTGGACGCAGTGGTGCCGTAGCCCCCGGAGGAACCGCCGCTCGACGCCGAGCCGGCGGCGGACGTGGCACTGCTGCCGGAGGAACAGCCGGTCAACACGGCGGCAAACAGGGCTGCGGCGGCACAGGTGGCCACCCTGGCGGTGCGCTTCATCAAGGGCTCCGAAATGTGAGCAGGGCGATGGGCTCACAGCGTCGCCCTCAGCCGCGACGCTCCCGGCTCCCGGCGCACGCACGCGCCGCCGAGTCCACCCTTCCGGCGTATTTCCAGCACAGCGGCCGGCCTCCTGGTGGCGGGCCCGGGCACGGGTCCCGGGCCCGGGACCCCCGCACGAGACCTCCGCACGGGACCCGGCGTGATCGCACGCGATCCGGCGCTGGTCCGGCCCGGTCCGGCAGAACTCCGCGGGGTGATGGAATCGTGTCGGCCCGGCAAGCGTTGACGTCGGTGGAGAAACGTGACGACCACGAGTGGGAGGACCGAGATGGCCGCGCAGACGCAGAGGGCCGTACTGGCCGGCGGATGCTTCTGGGGGATGCAGGACCTGATCCGCCGGCAGCCGGGCGTGACCGCGACCCGGGTCGGCTACACCGGTGGCGACGTGCCGAACGCCACCTACCGCAACCACGGCACGCACGCGGAGGCCATCGAGATCCTCTTCGACCCCGAGCGCACGGACTACCGCACGCTGCTGGAGTTCTTCTTCCAGATCCACGACCCCAGCACGAAGGACCGCCAGGGCAACGACATCGGCCTCAGCTACCGCTCGGCGATCTACTACGTCGACGACGAGCAGAAGCTGATCGCCGAGGACACCATCGCGGACGTGGACGCCTCCGGCCTGTGGCCCGACAAGGTGGTCACCGAGGTCGAGCCGGCCGGCCCGTTCTGGGCGGCCGAGCCCGAGCACCAGGACTACCTGGAGCGGTACCCCGACGGGTACACCTGCCACTTCCCGCGCCCGAACTGGAAGCTGCCGGCCCGCGCCAGGGGCTGACCGCACCGGGAGACGGAATCCGGCCGGGGAAGCGGGGCGCAGCCGCGGAGGACGTAAGGGGGCGCGAAAGGTGCCGCCGGGCGCGCATCGCACCCGGCGGCACCGCAGGAGCGTGGATCAGGACGAGGACGCCCCGGGGCCCCGGATCAGGCAGGGAAGACCGGGGTCGGCCAGCCGCCGCAGTACGGAGTGCCGTCGATCCCGGAGTTGCCGCCGCCGTCGGTGACCGCGAAGTTGCCGCCCTCGCAGTTGTAGACCGGCGAGGAGGCGCCGATCCCGGTCGCGGTGACACCGGTGAACTTCGCGGCGCCGCCGGTCTGTTCCTGCAGCGCGAAGGTGCCGGCCCCGCTGATCGTCACGTTGTCGAGGCTGACCCCGCTGATGGTGCCCTCGACCCACTGCACGGCCTCGTAAGGGCTCTGCTCGATCAGCATGTTGGTGCCGTTGACGTACAGCGACAGCGGCGCCGTGTACACCGAACCGTCGCCGGTGTCGGGGATGCTGCAACGGAAGTCGATCGAGTTGGTGGCGACCGGCGTGGTGAAGGTGACGTACTTGCCGGTGCCCTGGAGTGTCACCGCCTTACGGTTCGACGCCTCGTCGGCCAACTGGCCCTGGGCGTAACTCGGCCCGATCACCGTGCCGTTGGTGGCGGAGTTCTCCGCCTGCACCTCGCTGTAGGGAAGGCTCGCGCCGCTGCCGCCGGTCGCGGCGGCGAACGCCGGAGGGGCGCTCAGCGCGAGGGGGCCAGCCGAGGCGAGCAGCGCGGCACAGCCGCCGATGGCGGCCGTCCGCCGGAGGCTTCGGAGGGGTTGGGACATGTCTTGCTCCTTTTCGCACACCGCCCGGTCGGCTCCGCCGGCGGCACCGCGCCCGCCTCGGGACGGCGGACGTGATGGGACTCAAGTGGCCAGAGGGAGTTGCGAGAGCAGAGTGGCGTGGGTCACGACGCAGAGGACCGTAACCCCTGGGATACAGAGCCGCAATATCCGAATCAATTTTCGTTGATTCCTTGCAGGGGCTTGCAACACTCCGAGCGCTGGGTCGGGGTGGGGGTGTGGTGAGGTCCGCGTGCGGGTCCGTGTGGGGTCTTGTGTGGGCTCTGCGCGCGGGCCCGCGCAAGGCGGTCCGGGAGGTGGCGCGCCGGGAGGTGGTCGGGCCTGGTCGGGCGCCGACCGGGGCAGGTCGGGGCCGGTCGGGTGGAATCGGGCGGCTTGGACCCGGGTCCACCATCACGGGGACGGCGATGTGCGTCTCGGCGGTGTTACGTTGCCGCGCATGGTCGAAAGCATCACACCGAGGCAGTTCCACGAGGCGGCCGGAGTCGATGACTGGCGGGTGCTCTTCGCGGGGGCGAGCGCGTACTTCCGTACCGGGTCGTTCGCGACCGGCGTCAAGCTCGTGGACGCGATCGGCACGCTGGCCGACGCCGCGAACCACCACCCGGACGTGGACCTGCGCTACCCCGGGGTGACGGTACGTCTGACGACGCACGAGGTCGACGGGTTGAGCGAGCGCGACGTCGAGCTGGCCCGGGCGATCTCGGCGGCGGCACGGGAGTTGGGCGTGCCGGCCGACCCGACCGCGCTGAAGACCCTCCAGGTCACTATCGACGCGCTCGTCGGCCCGCGGGTGATGCCGTTCTGGCGCGCCCTGCTCGGCTACCGCGATGCGGGCGAGGCGGACCTGGTGGACCCGAACGGCAGCGAACCGCCGTTCTGGTTCCAGGCGATGGACGCACCGCGCGCCCAGCGCAACCGCCTCCACATCGACGTCTCCGTCCCCCACGACCAGGCCGAGGAGCGGATCGCGGCGGCGATCACCGCCGGCGGCCGGCTGATCTCCGACGCGCACGCGCCGGCCTGGTGGACGCTGGCCGATCCGGAGGGCAACGAGGCGGACGTCGCGACCTGGATGGGCCGCGACTGAGTTGCCGTCAGCTCTGCCACCGAGCCCTGCCGTCCGGCACGCGCCCGGCATCTGTTGGCCCCCTGCCGGGAGAAGGGCCCGGCCGACACGTTCGGCCGGGTCCTCGTCATGTCCGGCCGCCGGGCGGGCCGCAGGTCAGGCTCGGTGCGACCGCCGTCGTACGACGTCGGCGAGCACCGTGGTCACCAGCTTGTTGACGGTTGCCGTGGTCGGCGGGTCGGGGTCGCGGTCGCGGTCGGCGAACAGGAGATGTCCGCCGCCGACCAGGGAGAGGGTGAGCGAGTCGATGTCGGCGTCGGCCGAAATGCGGCCCATGGCACGCTCGTCGGCCAGGTAGGCGGAAACCGCGGTCGCGACCTGGGCGAGGATCGCGATGCCGCCGCCGGGCCTGGCCTGCCGCAGCCGCGCGCGCAACTCGTCCCGGAATGTGATCAGCGGGATGATCGCCACGGGAACCGGTCCGAACAGGGTGGTCAGCGCGCCGGTGAGGTTGTCAGTCACGGTGCCGGTGCCGACGGTCTCGCGCAGCGCCTGCGCCTGCGTGTCGAGCTGTGCGGCACGGTCGAGCACGAGCTCGGTGAGGAAGGCGTCGAAGTCGGCGAAGTGCCGGTGCAGGACGCCTTTGGCGCAGGCCGCCTCGTCGGTGACGGCCCGGCTGGTCAGGCCGTTCGGACCGTCCCGCAGCAGCACGCGTTCGGCGGCGTCGAACAGCTGCTGCCGCGCGTCGCGAAGGTGGACCCCGGTCGGCACTCGCAGATCCTCTCGTGGGCCAGGCTCCTGGCATCCGTTGGCATGTGGGCGCTTGCCCACCAAAGTGAACGCATGCCCACTCTGCCGCGAGAGCAACCGGAACCGGTGCCACTGCACCAGGCTCGGCAGATGGCCGAGTCCTTCGGCACCGACGCGCAACGCTACGACCAGGCCCGGCCGGGCTACCCCGATGACCTGGTGACGCGTGTCGTCGCCGGGCGCCCGGGGGCCGACGTGCTCGACGTCGGTTGCGGCACGGGCATCGCGGCCCGGCAGTTCCAGGCCGCCGGTTGCACCGTGCTCGGTGTCGAGCCGGACGCACGGATGGCCGACTTCGCGCGAACCCGAGGCGTGCAGGTCGAGGTGGCGGCCTTCGAAGCCTGGGAGCCGGCCGGCCGAACCTTCGACACATTGATCGCCGCCCAGTCATGGCACTGGGTGGACCCGGTCGCCGGCGCCGTGAAGGCGGCACAGGTGCTGCGTCCGCACGGGCGCCTGGCGGTCTTCGGGCACGTACTCGAGCCGCCCGCCGAGGTCGCCGAGCCGTTCGCGGCCGCCTACCGTCAGGTAGCACCCGGCTCCCCGTTCGGCGATCAACCGGCGCGACGTCCACTGGACTTGTACCAAGCGGGGTACGCGAAGATCGCCGACAAGATCCGCGAGACCGAGCAGTTCGACGAACCGGAACAGTGGCGATTCGACTGGGAGCGGTCCTACACGCGCGACCAATGGCTGGACCTGCTCCCCACCACCGGCGGCCTCACCCGGCTCCGTCCCGACCAACTGGCCCGGATACTGGGCGCGGTCGGCCAGGCCATCGACGCTCTGGGCGGCCGCTTCACGATGTACTCCGCCACTCTGACGACCACCGCCGTGCGCCTGGGCGCCGAGTAGCGCACGAGCCGTCGTGGATGTTCCTCGACTCCCGCCGTCGGGGGCGGCCGAACCCTTTGCAAAGCGTGCTACTTTGCAAAGAGTTCGGTCGGGCGGGATGTGAAGGGCGTTGACAGTCGTGGCAGTTGGGCTCGGGGGCGGCGGCCCGGCGCGGAATCAGGACACGCGGGTACGGGTCCTGGGCCGGCCGGTCGCCTCGTATCCCCGTATCACCCCCGAGGCCGGGCGCGGCACGGTGCGCCGTATCACCGTCGTCGGCGAGGAGGTGCTGGCGCGACCCTGCCGCGAGGTGGTGGAGTTCGGCGGGGCGGAGCTGGCCCGGCTGGTCGACGACATGTTCGCCACCAACCACGTCGCCGACGGCGCGGCCATCGCCGCCAACCAAGTCGGCGTGGACTTGCGACCTGGGGAGCAATAGGGAGCGGGCTCGCGCCGCCCTGCGACTCCGCCTCCGGCGTTGTCGTCGGTCGACGATGGCTCCGCATCGCCTCCCTCCTCCGCCTTGGATCCGAAGCCCCATGACACCGCTCCCTGATCCACTCCCTATTGCTCCCCAGGTCGTTACGGCTGTTCGTGTGGGACATCACCGACGAGTGGGGAGTGCGGCACGTCGGGCACATCGTCAACCCGGTGCTGGACGAGGCGCCGGCCGCGCGCCGCCGGCTCGTGGAGGAGCCGGAGGGCTGCCTGTCGGTGCCGGGTCCTTATGTGCCGCTCGCCCGGCCGGACCACACGGTGGTGCGCGGGCGCGACAAGGACGGCACGCCGATCACGGTCGAGGGCCGCGGCTACTTCGCCCGCTGCCTCCAGCACGAGACCGACCATTTGCACGGCCACCTCTACCTCGACCGGCTCTCCGCGCGCGAACGCAGGTCCGCCCTGCGGGAGATGGCCGCGGGCAAGGACGCCGTGCTCGCCCGCCGCGCCGCCAACGCCGCACGCCTGGGCAAGGAGTATCCGCGGGAGCCGCCGGCGCAGGCGCGCTGACGCGGACCGGGGGGACGGTCGGCGAGTCGGCCAGTCGGTGAGTCGGCCAGTCGGCCAGTCGGTGCTCGGCGCTCGGCCGAGGGGTTCGGCACGCGGCACGCGGGCGGGACCGTCGGCGGGCAACCCTCAACAGCGTTCAGTGAGCTGCGTTCCTCGGGCAGCGTTCAGCGGGCGCCACTCGGCAGGGCCCCGTCGAGCACGGCGGCGCCGAGCGGCGTGACCGCATGGATGACGCTGCCGCCCTCTCGGCGGCTGGCGACGAGCCCGGCGTCGCGCAGCGCCTTCGCGTGCTTGCTGGCGGAGGCGGCGGAGGTCTCCAGGCGGCAGGCGAGTTCGCCGTTGGTCGCCGGAGCCTGTAGCGCGCCGAGGGCGCGGGCGCGGGTGGCGCCGAGCAAGCGGGCCAGGGCGTCGGCGCGGTGCTCGCGGCCCACGCCGGAACCGGCGAACAGGGTGTGCTCGACCGGGTGGACCAGCACCGGCGGCAGGTCGGCGTCGGCCAGCGCGACCGGGGTACGCCAGCAGAACCAGGACGGCACCAGGTACAGGCCGCGGCCGCGTAAGTACAGGTCGCGGTCCTCCGGGTAGGTCAGGTGCAGCACGGGCGGCTCCCACTGCCCGACCGGTCTCAACGAGCTCAGCAACTCGTGTGCCCCACCGTCCAACACGGCCCGGACGCGCCCGGCCCGGTCCGCCGCGATGCCCTCCGCCACACCGCTCCAGTCGGGTGCGATCACCGCGTCGTGGACGCCGCGGAACGCGTCCGCGAGCTCGTCCAGCCGCTCGCGCTCCCCCATGGCCAGTCCGCGCAGCCACCCTGCGCCGGTGGCGGGTGGCGGGCAGGTCCGTACGAGCACGGCGGTCTCCCCGCGCAGCCGGCTGCAAGGGGTACGGCGCAGCGCGTCGAGCCCCGCGGCCATCCCGTCGACCGCCTCCAAGGGGTTGAGGACGTCCGGGAAGTACGGCATGCCGGGCGGGGCCAGCATCGCCAGCAGCCGGGCCATCGGGGCGAGCCCGCGGCGCACGATCTCGGCCCGCGCCAGGACCCGCCACCGCGCGTAGGCAAGGGGTGCGTGGTCCCGCCCGATCAACTGCTGGAGGCCGAGGACCGTCTCCCACAGCGGGTCGGGAGTCCTGGCCACTCGGACCCGGGCAAGATCGGCGTGGGTGAAGTGAATTCGCAACATTGCTCCCCCAAGCAATAGCAAAATATCATTGCGCCGTTCAACTACCCCGAAGGACGACAGCGTACTCACAGCTGGTTCCCTGGGCACTCATACGCCGATTTCTCCACACCGGTACACCGAGTCGATCGCGAATCCCGCGTCCGCGACGTTCCGCGCGACGTTCCACGCGCCGCCCCGCTCGCGGTCGAACACGCCGAGCCCGGCCCGCCGCCCACGCGGCGCACGAACGCCCCTTCGGCCCAACGGACTTCACCCGAAGGGACTGTCACCACTCGGAGTGTTGTCATGTTCACGCCATTGCGGCATCCGGTAGCTGCCTTTCCCTTCCGGCACCCCCACCGCAGGCAGCAGCATCGCTACACCGGCCTTGTCGGCAAGCCTCCCCCACCACCAGACGGGCCACGGACGGCAGGTCGACTCCCCCCACCACCCTCGCAACTCCCACACCATTGGAGTTCACCGGATGCACACCTTCCGCACCGCCGCCCCCACAAGGGCTGCCGCCGCCGCGCTGCTCGCGCTGTCCTGCGCCTCCCTCGCCGGACCCGCAAGCGCCGCCGCCCCCACCGTCGAGTTCGGCGCCCACCACTTCGCCCAGCCGCTGCACGGCTTCTCGGGCGACAGCAACTGGGGCGGCTACATCGCCCAGGGCTCGTTCACCAGCATCTCCGGCTCGTGGACGATGCCCGAGGTCACCTGCAACTCCTCGAACGACCTCTACGCGCCCTGGATAGGCATCGACGGCTACGGCTCGCAGACGGTCGAGCAGACCGGCGTCCAGGTGGACTGCTCCAGCGGCAGCCCCGAGTACTCGGGCTGGTACGAGATGTACCCGGCCGCGCCCGTGTACTACAACGAACCGGTCGACGCCGGCGACGTGTTCACCGCCAGCGTGGTCGCCAGCGGCGGCAGCTCGTACAGCCTGAAGCTGGCCGACACCACCAAGGGCTGGTCGAAGACCACGCAGTCGTCGCTCAACGCGTCCGACGCGAGCGCCGAGGCCGTGATCGAGTCGCCCACCGGCAGCTACCCGTCCTTCAACGAGCAGGACTTCAGCGGCATCACCGTCAACGGCCAGTCCTTCGACACCTACAACCCCGAGGCCATCGACAGCGGCCCGTACACCGAGACCGCCCTCAACGGCGGTTCGTTCTCGATCATCCCGGGCTGACGCTCGTCATCTTCCCTCGGGACTTCCCTCGGGGCCGGACGCGTTCCCCCGCGCCCGGCCCCGTCGCGCGCCCTCGGCCGTCCGGCCGACGCCCGACGCACGCTGCCCGGGCCCGGGCTCGGCCTCAGCGCGTCCGGCGGGCACCCACCTCGCCGGGCCCCCACCGTCTGATGCGTCGGGCCGCCGGACCGCCCGGTTCGGACCGCCGGCGCACCCTGACGCGCAGGTCGGTGCGCCTTGGGACCCCCTCCTGCCGGTCGGGCGGGTTGTCGCGTTTGGTAGCGTGCGCGTGCCGTGGTGCTCGGGAAACCGGTGGGAAACCGGTGCGGCCCTCGCCACTGTAGCCGCGGAGTTGCGCGGCCCTCGCCGACCGTCGAAGCGGTCGGGGCCACTGGGCGGACCACGACGGGTCGCCTGGGAAGGTCGGCCGTGGAGCATCGATGCGGAAGCCAGGAGACCGGCCACGGCGCGACATCTTCCACGAGGGTTTGGAGAACACGTGCCGACCAGCGCGCTGCGCCCGTTCCGCCGCATCCATCAGCTCATACGCCCGGGCGCGCGCCCGGGACCCGACCGTACCGCGCGCCCGCGCCGGGCCCGCCCCGTCCGGCTCGCTGCCGCCGGCTCGGCCCTGCTCGCCCTCGGCGCCCTGGGCGCCTGCACGGGAGCACCCGCCGCGAACGGCCCCGCCACCTCCACCGGTTCCGGCCACCCCACCGCGGTGAGCGTGCGCAGTTGCGGCGCCACCACGACCGTGTCCACACCCCCGAAGCGGCTGGTCACCCTCAACGAGGGCGCCACCGAGGTCGCCCTGGCCCTGGGTCTGCAGTCGCGGATGGCGGGCACCGCCTACCTCGACGACACGATCCCGGCCAAGTGGAAGGCCGCCTACGACTCCGTACCGGTGCTCAGCAAGGAGTACCCGACCAAGGAGAAGCTGCTCGCGGCGCGCCCCGACTTCCTCTACGCCTCCTACAGCAGCGCCTTCACCGACAAGGTGGCCGGCACCCGCGCGGAGCTGGATTCCGAGCACATCCCCTCCTACCTGTCGCCGTTCGGCTGCGCCGACAGCAAGCAGGTGCCGGCCGCGTCCTTCGAGGCGGTGTGGGCCGAACTGGCGGACGTCGCCAAGGTCTTCGGGGTGCCGGAGCGGGCCGCCGCCATCGAGCGGCAGCAGAAGCAGGCGCTGGCCGGCCTGACCGCCCAGGGCGCGGGCAAGGGCCTGAACGTGCTCTGGTACGACTCCGACACCAAGACCCCCTTCGTCGGTGCCGGCCACGGCGGACCGCAGCTCATCCTCGACGCCGTCGGCGCGCACAACGTCTTCGGCTCGCTGCCGGGCGGCTGGCAGAGCGCCGGCTGGGAGAAGGTGGCCGCCGCGAACCCGGACGCCATCGTCCTCGCGGACGCCGGCTGGGACACGGCGAAGTCCAAGATCGCCTACCTGGAGCACGATCCCGTGCTGAGCCGGCTCACCGCCGTCCGCAAGCGGGCCTTCGTCGTCGTGCCGTTCTCGGAGTCGACGCCGGGCGTGCTCCTGGCCGACGGTGCCGCCAAGGTCGCGGCAGGACTGGCCGAGCTGCACGCCGCCTCGTGACGGCCGCCGACCCCGCCACCGACCCCGTCACCGCGCGCCCGGCAGGATCGATGCGCGCGGCGGTGGCGCTGGCCGTGTCCGCCGCCGCGCTGCTGGCGATGTGCCTGCTCGGTCTTGCCGTCGGCTCGGTGCACGAGCCGCCGCGGGTGGTGGCCGATGTCGTCCTGCGTCGGCTGGGCCTGGGCGACCACCAGGTCACGCTGCTGGACGACCAGATCGTCTGGCAGTTGCGGCTGCCGCGCGTGGTCGGCGCCGCCGCCACGGGCGCCGGGCTCGCGGTCTGCGGCGCGGTGCTCCAGACGCTGACCGGCAACGACCTGGCCGATCCGTACCTGCTCGGCATCTCCGACGGTGCCGCCGTCGGCGCGGTCACCGTGCTGGTCCTGGGTGTCGGCTCCGGCGCGGCGGCCATCGGTGCACTGCCGCTGGCCGCCTTCGCCGGCGCGTTGCTCGCCACCGCCGTCGTCATGGCCCTGGCCGGTGCGGGTTCGTGGGCGCTGCCGGGCACGCGGACCGTCCTGGCCGGGATCGCCGTGGGGCAGATGTGCGCCGCGTTCACCTCCTTCGTCGTGCTGGTCCTCGGCGATCGGGACGCCGCCCGCGGCGTCATGGAATGGACGCTGGGCTCGGTGGCGGGGGTGCGGTGGCACACGGCGCTGTTCCTGGCCGCGGTCGCCGTCGTGGGCACGGCGTTCATGGC
>NZ_JACEGK010000163.1:0-14199 GCF_056859195.1 Streptomyces sp. NH27 | reverse complement strand
GGGGGAGAGCAGCCACGCCACCGCGCCGGCCACCTCATCCGGCTGCCCGGGGCGCCGCATCGGGATGCGGTCGCTCTTGCGCCACGGCCGCTGTGCGTCGCCCATCGCCGCGTGGATGTCGGTCACGATCATCCCGGGTTGCACCGAGTTGACCCGTACACCCTCCTCGGCCAGCTCCTTCGACAGGCCGACCGTCATCGAGTCGACCGCCGACTTGCTCGCCGCGTAGTGCACGTACTCGCCCGGGCTGCCCAAAGTGGCCCCGCCCGAGGAGATGTTCACGATCGCGCCGCCCTTCCCGCCGTACCGGGTGGACATGTCCAGCACCGCCCGGCGGGCGCAGATGAGCGCGCCCATCACGTTGACGTCCACCACCCGGCGCATCACCTCGACCGGGGTCTCCGCGAACCGGCCGAGCGGGCCGGTGATGCCCGCGTTGTTCACCAGGCCGGTGGCCGGGCCGAGTTCGTCGCGCACCGCGCCGAAGAACGCGTCGACCTGCTGCTCGTCGCTGGTGTCGACCTGGTGCACCAGGCAGGTGCCGCCACCCGCGCGGATCTGCCGGGCCACGTCGTCGGCGGCGTCCTTCGCCCGCTCGTAGCCGATCGCGACCTGGTGGCCGGCCGCGGCCAGCCTCAGCGCCACCGCCGCCCCGATGCCCCGGCTGCCTCCCGTGACCAGGGTGACCTGCTCCATCGCCTCGCTCCTCGCTGTGCCGTTCGGCACGCCATGCCATGCCATGCCGTGCTGTTCGCCTGCTGTGTTGTGGCATGCCGTGTCATGTCGCATGCGGTGCCGCCCCGCCCCGCGGAGATCACGAACGCTATTGCAGCACACCGTCAACATCGTATGAACGTCGCATGTATCCGCTTCCGTCGGGCATGGGCAGGTTCGAGGATTGGTCTTGACCAAGTTTGCGACACGCCTCTATCGTCCCTAGTAGTGCAAGGACCTTTAATAAAGACTGGTTCGGAAACAAGGCTTAACAAGGTGTGACCCGGCAGGGCCCGGCGGTCACGACCACGGCGATTGCGAGGACAGGGTGGGGACCACGCAGCTCGAAGCGGTGCAGGAGCCGAAGTACTGGCACCTCAAGACCGTGCTGAACGACGCCCTCGACTCGGAGTTCGAGGTCGGTGAGATCCTGCCCAACGAGCGGGACCTCGCCGCGCGCTTCGGTGTCGCGCGGGCCACGCTCCGCCAGGCACTCGAACAGCTCGAGCTGGAAGGCCGGCTCCAGCGCCGGCGTGGCGTCGGCACCACCGTGGCGCCGCCCCGGATCGGAGTGGCCGTCGGCCCGTCCGCGAACGTATGGCCCGGCGCCGTGCGCGACGCGTGGAAGACCGTCGGCTGCGTCGAGGCCGCCGCCCCCGCCCCGATCGCCGCGCTGCTCGACACGGACCGCGAGGAGGCGGTGCACACCGTCCGCCGCGAGCGGGTCACGCAGGGCCAGCCGGTCGCCACCGAACTGCTCTACGTGCCGGCCGCGTCCGTGCCCGGCCTGTCGACGCTGCTCACCCCCGCCGAGCACGGCCCCGCGGTGCTGCACGAACTGCACGCCCTGGAGTTGGAGGGCGAGGACCGCTCCGTCGAGTTGGGCTCGGCCCGCGCCGAGGACGCCAAGCAGCTCGACCGGCTGCCCGGCGCACCCGTCCTGGTCGTCACCACCCGCTACTACGCGGAGGGCCGCGTCGCCGCCGCCTCCGTCGCGACGTACCGTGCCGACACCTGCCGGCTCACCTTCGGTGACTCCGGCGCGCTCGAGGTGCTGCACGAGCAGTCCGGCAGCCGCCGTCAGGCGTCCTGACGGACGGGTCCGTACCCGATCCGCTCAAGGCGCGCCCCCTCGCGTCCGCTCCACCGCCGGCCCGCCCCTAGCACCACGGGGCGGGCCGCGGTCGTGCGGGGGGAGTACAGACGCGGGGGCGTGCGGACACGGGGAGCACGGACGCGGGCGCCGCCCCAGCCGGCAGGTACGCCCCCGCTCAGTGCCGCGGCAGCGATGTCTGCTCGACCGCGAACAACTGCTCCTCCACGTGGTCGAGCGCCAGCCGCAGCGCACCCGTGGCGATCGCCTCCTGGCCCAGCGCGGACAGCACCACGTTCGGCGTCCGCAGGCAGTAGCGGGCCAACTCCGCGCGCAGCGGCTCCAGTACGCCGTCGAGACCGGCCGCCCAGCCGCCGACCACCACCAGTTCCGGGTCGATCGCCAGCACCAGCGCGGCCACGTCGTGCACCAGACGGCGCAGGAACCGGTCCAGCGCGTCCTTCGCCTGCACGTCGCCCTCGCGGGCCAGCGCGAACACCCGCTCCACGGCGGGCTCGTCCAGCGGGTGCAGCGGGGTCCCGGTGGTCGACAGCAGGTGCTCGGGGGTCACCTCGCGCCCCAGCAGGTGCAGCGCGCCGATCTCCCCGGCCGCGCCGCCGAAACCGCGGTGCAGCCGTCCCCCGATCAGTGAGCCGGCGCCCGGGCTCAGCCCGGCCAGCACGAACACCACGTCGTCCGTGCCGACCGCCGCGCCCTTCCAGTGCTCGGCGACCGCGGCCAGGTTCGCGTCGTTCTCCACCAGCACCGGGCAGCGGAACGACCGCTGCAACCGCTCGCCGAGCGCGAGCCCGGTCCAGCCCGGCAGCGCCGTGCCCAACCGGATCTCGCCGCCCGCCGCCACGATGCCCGGACTGCCGACCCCCACCGCCCACAGCGTGCTGCGCGCCACGCCCGCCTTGCGCAGCAGGTCGGCGACGGTGCCACGGACCCGGTCGATCCGGTCGTCGGCGCCGGCCGCCTCCGCCACGTCGTGGCCGAGCGTGTCCAGCACCTGGCCGCTGAGGTCGGAGAGGACCGCCCGCACCTGGTGCGCGCCGATCTCGACGCCCAGCAGGTGCCCGGCCTCGGCGTGGAAGCGGAAGCGGCGGGCCGGCCGGCCCTGCTTGCGGGTGTCGCCCGGCTCCGGGGCGACCTCGACCACCAGGTCCGACTCGGTCAGGCCCTCGATGACGCCCTCGACCGTCGGTCGGGACAGCCCGGTGGTGTGCACCAGCTCGGTGAGCGTGGGGGTCTGCGCTCCGCGCAACGCGTGCAGGACGACCGCGGAGTTGATCCGCCTGAGCAGGGACGGGTCCCCACCGGTGAGGCGCTCCAAGGTGTGTCCTTCCAGCCTGTACCTGTGTGTGGCGGATCGTACCGGGCACGGCGCCACGCGGCGAGTGCCACCGGGCACCCTTCCGCACGGCTTCGCCTGGTGGCGCCCGCCGGGCCGTGCACCCGCCCGCCGCGCACCGCCGCCGCATACCGTACGACCTGCCGAAACGCCCCCGCACCACGGCCTGGTGTCGGCCGCCCGCCGGGTCGTGTCGTCGCCCGATCGGCGAAGCTATCAGGGTTGCGACGCGGCCGGGGCACGGTGGGGTCCTCCGGTCCGGCGCAGGAGGAAGTCCAGGGCGTCGCGGGACTGCGCGTCGTGCGCGGTGCAGGCGGCCGGCAGCTGGTCGGCGTCGGTGTCGACGGACAACTGCTGGACGTCCACGGTCGGTTCGCCGGCCGTGGGGTGGCGCAGGCGTTTGGTTGGCTGCCGGGGCGCGGCGACGCGGTAGTCGGCGCCGGGGCCCGGCGACGCGGTAGTCGGCCCACCAGGTACGGAAGTCCGCGTCGCTCTGGTTCAGTTCGGCGATCAGGGCACCCAGATCCGGGTCCTCGGGGTGCCGGCCGGACTCCATGCGCAGGACCGCGACGCACTCGCGGGCCACCGCCGGCCAGTCCACGTACTGCGACCGGAAGGCGTCGTCGAGGAAGGCCGGGCGGATGAGGTTGCGCCGGGCCGGGGGCAGCGCGCCGAAGTCGACGAGCAGGGCGACCGCCGCGCGGTTCCAGGCCAGGACGTCCATGCGCCGGTGGATGATCATCGCTGGGACGTCGTGCATGTCGTGCAGGAGTTGCTGGAGGCGCGGGGCCACGTCCGGCAGCCCCGGCGCGTAGCCGGTCGGCGGGTCGAGGTCGGGCAGCGGCGGCGTGTTGCCGCGCCTCAACCCCTCGTCCGGGGAGCCGACATGTACTTGAGCGGGCCGTCCGGCGCCGCGGCCGGAGCGCCGGTGTCCGCGTCCGCAGGCGTGGTTGCCCGCTCCTCGGTGAAGGCGGTCGCGCGCAGCCGGGCGAACTCCTCGGCGAGGGCCGGGGGCGTCCAGTGCGCGTTCAGGCCGCTGGGGCTGGGCAGCACCCAGATGCGGGTGGCGCCGAGCATGCGCTCCTGCGGCCCGACCGTGGCCCGCCGGTCGGCGAACGCGACGCGGTACGCGGTCACGCCGAGCACCGCGAGCCACTGCGGCCGGTGCCGCGCCACCTTCGCGGTCAGCGCCCGGCCGCCCGCCACCAGCTCCTCGGCGGTGAGCTCGTCGGCCCGCGCGGTCGCCCGTGGTGCCACGTTCGTGAGCCCGAAGCCGAGCGCGAGCACATCCTCCTGCTCGGCGGGCGCGTACCGGCGCGGGGTGAAACCCGAGGCGTGCAGCGCCGGCCAGAACCGGTTGCCCGGCCGGGCGAAGTGCTCGCCCCGGTACGCCGACATCAAGCCGGGGTTGATTCCGCAGAACAGCACCTTCAACCCCGGCCCGACGACGTCCCGCAGCGTAAGGGTGCGGGCCTGCGCCAGTTCCTCCGGCGTCAGAGGATCGCCCCCGGCCGGTACGCCGCCGCGCTCGGGTACGCCTTCACGACCTCCTCGACCCGGCGCGCGACCTCCGCGACCTGATCAGCCGCGGCACCGGTGAACGACAGCCGGTCGGCCATCAGCGCGTCCAGCGCCGCCCGGTCCAGCGGGATGCGCGGGTCGGCGGCGAGCCGGTCCAGCAGTTCGTTGCGCTCGGTGCCCTGCTCGCGCATCGCCAGCGCCGACGCGACCGCGTTCTCCTTGATCGCCTCGTGCGCGGCCTCCCTGCCCACCCCGGCGCGCACCGCGCCCATCAGCACCTTCGTGGTGGCCAGGAACGGCAGGTAGCGGTCCAGTTCGCGTGCCACGACGGCCGGGAACACCCCGAACTCGTCCAGCACCGTCAGGAATGTCTCCAGCAGCCCGTCGAACGCGAAGAACGCGTCCGGCAGCGCCACCCGGCGCACCACCGAGCAGGACACGTCGCCTTCGTTCCACTGGTCGCCGGACAGTTCCCCGGTCATCGAGGCGTAGCCGCGCAGCACCACCATCAGGCCGTTGACCCGCTCGCAGGACCGGGTGTTCATCTTGTGCGGCATCGCCGAGGAGCCGACCTGGCCGGGCTTGAAGCCCTCGGTGGCCAGTTCGTGCCCCGCCATCAGCCGGATCGTCTTCGCCAGCGACGACGGCGCCGCGGCCAGCTGCACCAGCGCGGTCACCGCCTCGTAGTCCAGCGACCGCGGGTAGACCTGGCCGACGGAGCTGAACGCCCGCGAGAAGCCCAGGTGTTCGGCGACCCGGTGCTCCAGGTCGGCGAGCTTGCCGCTGTCCCCGCCGAGCAGGTCCAGCATGTCCTGCGCGGTGCCGACCGGGCCCTTGACGCCGCGCAGCGGATACCGCGCCAGCAACTCCTCGACCCGTCCGAACGCCACCAGCAGCTCGTCGGCCGCCGTCGCGAACCGCTTGCCGAGCGTGGTCGCCTGCGCCGCGACATTGTGCGAGCGGCCCGCCACCACCAGCTCGCCGTACTGCCCGGCGAGCTGTCCGAGCCGGGCGAGCACCGCGACCGTACGGTCCCGCGCGTGTTCGAGCGACAGCCGGATCTGCAACTGCTCGACGTTCTCGGTCAGGTCCCGCGAGGTCATGCCCTTGTGCACCTGCTCGTGCCCGGCGAGCGCGTTGAACTCCTCGATGCGGGCTTTCACGTCATGCCGGGTGACCTTCTCGCGCTCCGCGATCGAGTCGAGGTCGACCTGCTCCAGCACCCGCTCGTAGTCCGCGATCGCCCCCGGCGGCACCTCGATGCCCAGGTCCGCCTGGGCCTGCAGCACCGCCAGCCACAGCCGGCGCTCCAGCACCACCTTCTGCTCGGGCGACCACAGTGCGGCCAGCTCCGCGGAGGCATAGCGACCGGCGAGGACATTCGGGATACGCGGCTTGGCTGTCACGTGTGGTGATTCTACTGGTCGCGGGGGGTGCCCCGTACGGTCAGCGCTCGCCGCTCGGCACGGCTCGTGCGGCGAACGGGTCGTACGACACGTCGTGCGGCATGTCGTACGGCAGCAGCTCGGCCCGCTTGGGGCTGCGGCCGTCGCCGCTGGACCGCCCGGTCAGGCGGCGGCCGATCCACGGCAGCAGGTGGGCGCGGGTGAAGCGCAGATCGGAGACACGGCGGGCGGCCCAACCGGCGCGCACCTCCGGGGGCAGCGGGCGGGTCCAGTCCGCCTGTCGGGGCAGGCCGAGCGCCTGCCAGACCGCCTCCGCGACCCGTTCGTGGCCCTCCGCGGTCAGGTGCAGCCGGTCCTCGGCCCACATCCGCGCGTCACCCAGCACGTGCGCCCCGTACAGGTCGACGACGACCGCGCCGTGCGCGGCCGCCAGCGACTCCACGAAGTCGAACAGCTCCACCATCCGCGGCAGGAACCGCGTCGCCACCGGGCCGCGCCTGATCGGGCTGCGCATCAGCACCAGGCGGTCGCAGGCCGGGGCGAGGCGCTGTACGCAGCTCTCCAGCACCGCGCACACCGCCGCCACGTCGCAGCCCGGCCGCAGTACGTCATTGAGCCCGCCGACCAGCGTGATCACGTCCGGGCGCATCGCGGCCGCCGCGTCCACCTGCTCGTCGGCGATCTGCCGGATCAGCTTGCCGCGCACCGCGAGGTTGGCGTAGCGCACGCCCTCACCGCCGGACCCCTGGGACGTCGCCGCGAGCCGCGCCGCGAGCAGGTCCGCCCACCCGCGGTACGAACCGTCGGGCAGCAGGTCCGACATGCCCTCGGTGAAGGAGTCTCCGACGGCGACGAGGCTGGAATATGTGACTGGCGTCTGCATGGCACGCAGATCCTACCGGCGGGAACACCATGGCAACGGCGGCCCCTGCCGGCCGCGGTGTTCTTGCCCGCGGCGAGATCCGGGGACCGTCGGCGGGCCGTCAGCGGGCCGTCAGCGGGCCAGGTACGCGGCGGCGCCCAGGGCGCCGGCCGCCGCGCTGCCACCGATCACGGCGGCCGCCAGGCAGCGCCTTCTGAGGTACCGGTAGCGCTCCGTGTACTCGTCGCGGAGTTCCGCGGCGCGATCGACGATGCGCCGCAGCACCTCGCGGGACACCCGCACGCGGTCGGCGACGTAGACCCGTTCGACCTCCTCGCGCTGCGCGGTCGTCAGCCAGGGCAGATGTGCGGTGAAGCCGGCTGCCTCACGGCGGGCCTGCGCCAACTCCGCGTTCCACAGCAGATAGCCCTCGATCCGGTCGAGCCCTGAGAGGTGGTTCCTGTCCGCGCCCACGAGTGATCCCGTCCGATCATCGGCTGCTAGTGCCCCTCCCGGCAAGGTTTGCCCCGCTCGCCGCCCTGGCACGCGCGCCCTCCCCCTGCCTTCGGCGGGTGGTGCCCCCAGCGTTGGCCGAAAGCCCGAGTAGGCCCACTACGAGGGCTTCCGGCCGCCTTGCGGCCTGGGGGCACCCCCACGCCGAAGGCCATGGGGGAGTGCCAGGACACCTCGCTACCGGGCAAACCTTGCCGGTCACGGCACTAGTTGTCTGTGTCGCCCGGCGTCACCGGGATGGACCGGGCCGGCCGGTGGGAGGAGTCGTCGAGGGTCGAGATCTCCGGATGGTGCAGGTCGAACGCCGGCGACTCGGAGCGGATCCGGGGCAGGGTGACGAAGTTGTGCCGCGGCGGCGGGCAGGAGGTCGCCCACTCCAGCGAACGGCCGTAGCCCCACGGGTCGTCGACCCCGACCTTCTTGCCGTACTTCGCCGTCTTCCACACGTTGTAGAGGAACGGCAGTATCGACAGGCCGAGCAGGAACGAACTGATCGTGGAGACGGTGTTGAGCGTGGTGAAGCCGTCCGCCGCGAGGTAGTCGGCATAGCGGCGGGGCATTCCGATGACACCCAGCCAGTGCTGCACCAGGAAGGTGCCGTGGAAACCGAAGAACAGCGTCCAGAAGGTGATCTTGCCGAGCCGCTCGTCGAGCATCTTGCCGGTCATCTTCGGCCACCAGAAATGGAATCCGGCGAACATCGAGAACACCACCGTGCCGAAGACGACGTAGTGGAAGTGCGCGACCACGAAGTAGGAGTCCGAGACGTGGAAGTCCAGTGGCGGCGATGCCAGGATCACCCCGGTCAGACCGCCGAAGAGGAAGGTGATCAGGAAGCCGATGGACCACAGCATCGGTGTCTCGAAACTCAGCGAACCTCGCCACATGGTGCCGATCCAGTTGAAGAACTTCACCCCGGTCGGCACCGCGATCAGGAAGGTCATGAACGAGAAGAACGGCAGCAGCACCGAGTCGGTGACGTACATGTGGTGCGCCCACACCGTGATCGAGAGGCCGGCGATGGCGATCGTCGCCGCGACCAGCCCCAGATATCCGAAGATCGGCTTGCGGGCGAAGACCGGGATCACCTCGCTGATGATCCCGAAGAAGGGCAACGCGATGATGTACACCTCTGGGTGGCCGAAGAACCAGAAGAGGTGCTGCCACAGGATCGCGCCGCCGTTGGCCGCGTCGAAGATGTGCGCCCCGAACTTCCGGTCGGCCTCCAGGCACAGCAGCGCGGCGGCCAGCACCGGGAAGGCGAAGAGGACCAGCAGCGATGTGAGCACCACGTTCCAGCAGAAGATCGGCATCCGGAACATCGTCATGCCGGGGGCGCGCATGCAGATGATCGTGGTGATGAAGTTGACCGCGCCGAAGATCGTGCTGAAGCCCGTCATCACCAGGCCCATGATCCACATGTCGGCACCGATACCGGGCGAGTTGATCGCGTTGGACAGTGGCGAGTAGGCGAACCAGCCGAAGTCGGCCGCGCCCTGCGGGGTGACGAATCCGCCCACCGCGATCAGCGAGCCGAACAGGTAGAGCCAGTAGGCGAGCATGTTCAGCCGCGGGAACGCCACGTCGGGCGCGCCGATCTGCAGCGGCATGATCCAGTTGGTGAAGCCCGAGAACAACGGTGTCGCGAACAGCAGCAACATCACGGTGCCATGCATCGTGAACGCCTGGTTGTACTGCTCGGCGGACAGGAACTGAAGGCCGGGGCGGGCGAGTTCGGCCCGCATCAGCAGCGCCATCACGCCGCCGATGAGGAAGAAGGCGAATGTCGTCACCAGGTATATCGTGCCGATCGTCTTGTGATCGGTGGTGGTCGCCCAACTCACGAACACGCTGCCCGGGCGCTTCCGCCTGGCCGGCACCTCGTCCTCATAGGAATCGTCGACGCCGACCGGCTCCGCGGTACTGCCAGCCGTCACTTCATCACTCCCCTGAATTCGACGCCGGCCGGTGATCGGCCGTAGTCGAACAATGGCAATCACGGGGCATTCACCGAAGCGGCCTCGCCGACGGGTCAGCCGGGTTGATCAATAGTCGGGTAGATCGAAAGTCGGGAATGCGCATCGCGCGCTGCGCCGAAGGCTCGTGCCGGGAAGGCGGACCGCACGCCGGGGGACACCGGAGGACGCAGGGGACGCCGAGTGACGCCGGGACGCCGGGGCGCCGAGGGACACCGTCGCGGTGCCCAGGGGGTCAGGCCCGGCCCCGCCCCACCAGCTCCTTGAGGACGTCCTCCATGGTGACCAGGCCGACCCCGTGCCCGTCGGCGTCCACCACCGCGGCGAGGTGTGCGCGGCCGGCGCGCATGGCGGTGAGGACGTCGTCGAGCGGCGTGGCCGCGCCGACGCGGGTGATACGGCGCAGCGCCGAACGGGGAAAGGGGGCGTCACGCGGCTCGGCGTCGAGAGCGTCCTTGACGTGGAGGTAGCCGAGGACGCGCCCGTCGTCGTCGGCGACCGGGAAGCGGGAGAAGCCGGACCGGGCGCTCAGGGTCTCCAGCCCCTCCGCGGTGATGCCGAGCCGGGCGCGTACCACCTTCTCCGGCGGCAGCACGATCTCGCCGACCGGCCGCCGGCCCAGCTCCAGCGCGTCCCGCAGCCGCTCAGCGGCCCGCTCGTCCAGCAGCCCGGCGGCGCCCGCGTCCACCACCATCCGCGACAGCTCGTCGTCGGAGAACACCGCGGCGATCTCGGTGCGCGGCTCCACCCGCGCCAGCCGCAGTCCCGCGTTGGCGAGCGCGTTGATGGCGAAGATCAGCGGGCGCAGCGCCCGGGTGAGCGCGACCAGTGGCGGCCCCAGCAGCAGGGCCGACCGCACGGGGTCGGCGAGCGCGATGTTCTTCGGCACCATCTCACCGAAGAGCATGTGCAGGTAGGTCGCCAGCGCCAGCGCGATCACGAACGACACCGGGTGCACCGCGCCGTCCGGCAGCCGCGCCACATGGAACAGCGGCTCCAGCAGGTGCGCGATCGCCGGCTCCGCGACGATGCCGAGTACCAGCGTGCAGGCGGTGATGCCGAGCTGGGCGGCGGCCAGCAGCGGCGAGATGTGCTCAAGGCCCCACAGCACCCGGCGCGCCCGCCGGTCGCCGGCCTCGGCCCGCGGCTCGATCTGGTCGCGGCGCACCGAGATCAGCGAGAACTCGGCGCCGACGAAGAAGGCGTTCACCACGATGGTGAGCAGGCCCACCACCAGCTGGACGGCGGTCACCGCGCGGCCCCCGTCCCGTCGGCGGCCCCGGCGCCGTCCCCGGTGCCGGGCCCGCTCGGCGGGGAGACCAGCCGGGCCCGCGCGGCGCGCCGTCCGCTCGCGTCGGTGATCTCGATCCGCCAGCCCTCCACCTCGACCACGTCACCGCGCTCCGGGATCCGCCCGAGCCGCTGCGCGACCAGGCCGGCCAGCGTCTCGTAGGGGCCGTCGGGCGCGTGCAGCCCGATCCGCTCCAGCCGGTCCTCGGTGCGGGCCGCGCCGTCCGCGTCGTAGATCCGGCGGCCCAGCGGGTCCTCGCGCAGGAAGAGCAGGTCGGGCACTTCGAGCGGGTCGTGCTCGTCGCGCACCTCGCCGACCACCTCCTCGACGATGTCCTCCAGCGTCGCGACGCCCGCGGTGCCGCCGTACTCGTCGATCACCACGGCCATCGACCGGCGGCCGGAGAACCGGTCGAGCAGCCGGTCCACGGCCAGGGAGTGCGGCACCAGCAGCGGCTCGCGCAGCAGCTCGGTGACCGGCACCCGGGGTCTGTGGTCGGCGGGGACCGCCAGCACGTCCTTGATGTGCACGGTGCCGATCACCGCGTCGAGGGTGCCGCGGTAGACCGGGAAACGGGACAGGCCGGTGGCGCGGGTGGCGTTCGCGACGTCCTCGGCGGTGGCGCGCGCCTCCAGGGCGGTGACCTGGACCCGGGGCGTCATCACGTTCTGCGCGGTCAGGTCGGCCAGGCCGATGGTGCGTACGAACAGCTCGGCGGTGTCCGGCTCCAGCGCGCCCGCCTTCGCCGAGTGCCGGGCCAGCGCGCGCAGCTCCTGCGGGCCCCGCGCGGAGGCCAGTTCCTCGGCCGGCTCCAGGCCCATCCGGCGCAGCACCCGGTTGGCGGTGTTGTTCAGGTGCCGGATCAGCGGCCCGAACGCCGCACTGAACGCGCGCTGCGGGGCCGCGACCGCCTTCGCCACCTCCAGCGGCCGGGAGATCGCCCAGTTCTTCGGCACCAGCTCGCCGATGACCATCAGCGCCACCGTGGACAGCACCGTGCCCAGCACCAGCGCCAGCGAAGCCGCCCCGGACTCGGGCAGCCCCGCGGCCCGCAGCGGCCCGCGCAGCAACTTCGCGACCGACGACTCGGCCAGCATGCCGATGATCAGCCCGGTGACGGTGATCCCGAGCTGCGCGCCGGACAACTGCACGGTCAGCGAACGGGCCGCGGCCAGCGCCGCCGCCGCCCCGCGCTCCCCGTCCCTCGCCGCGCGCTCCAGCTCGCCGCGCTCGACGGTCGTCAACGAGAACTCCGCCGCGACGAACCCCCCGCACACGAACGTGAGCAGCAGCGCCACCGCCACCAAGAGCGTTTCGATCATCGGAACACCTCGCACCCATGATCAACCAGCCACCGCCCACCCGCACCCACACGAACCCGGCAAAGTGGGTCCAAGGCGCCCAGAACCAAGGGGTGCGGGGAGCTGCGCGGCGAGCCCCCACCGGCGGCTGGTCCCGGAACCGACAGCACGGGCCACCCCGGAGGGTCCGCCCGAGCCGGGTGCTAGGCCAACCACTTCGTCCAGCGCCGCCACTGCTCCTCGGGCAGGTACCCGCCCGCCCGCCAAGCGTGCTGCGCCCGTTCGTTCGCCTCCAGCACCATCGCGTCGCCGCGCCGCCCGCCGAGCGCGCGGAACCGCTCCTCCGCCGCTTCCAGCAGCGCCCGGGCCACACCCTGCCTGCGGGCATCCGGGTGAACGGCGAGCCGGTACAGATGGCACCGCCACCCGTCGAACCCGGCGATCACCGACCCCACCAGGGCCCCGTCGCGCTCGGCGAGCAGCAGCGCCTCCGGGTCGCGCGTGACCAGCCCGACCACCCCCGCCTCGTCGTCGCTGATGCTGGTGCCCTCCGCGGCCACCTGCCAGAAGGCCAGTACGGCGCCGGCGTCCGCGGCCGCGGCCGGCCGTATCCGAAGATCGTCCATGCGCCCCAGCCAATCAGCCCCGGTCGCCGCGCCCCGGACAATTTCGCGATCCGAGACATGGCGGACGGAGCGGCCGGCGGCCCGGTCCGGACGATCCCGGAGAGCGCTCTTGCCGCTACTAGCACCCGAGCACTAGCGTGGACGCATGGCGAAAACCCAGTTGAACGTGCGGGTGGAAGAAGCCACGGCGGAGACGGCGCGGGAGCGCGCCTCGCAGCGCGGCATCAGCGTGAACCGCTACATCGAGGAACTCGTCCAGCAGGACGAGGGGGAGAACGGCCGGGCGTTCGTCCAGGCGGCGGCCGATTTCATGAAGCGCTACGAAGCGGTCTTCGACGAGGAGTTCGGCAGTACACCCCACACCGGTGAAGGCGCCCGTTGACCCTGCGGATCGACCTCGCCTGGCTGCTGATGGTCGCCGAACACAACACGCCGGGGGACCCGCAGGTCACCGACTGGGGCGCGCTCGTGGCCGCCGTGAGCCGGCACCGCGCCGAGATATTCGGCCGCCCCGTCTACGGAGACGAGCACCTGCGGGCCGCCGCGCTGCTCCAGTTGCTGCTGCACGTCCCGGCCCTGGAGCGGTCCAACGCGCTGTTCGCCACCGCCGTGGCCTACGCCTACCTCGTCGCGGAAGGGCTGAAGGTCACCACGTCGGCCGAGCAGGTCCGCGATCTGGCCCGCCTGGTCAAGGACGGCGGGGTCGGCGTCGACCGCATCGCCGGCGAACTGCGCGCCTGGACCCGCTGAGGGTGGCGCCGGGGCGCCGATCCGGACCGGGCCACAAGCCCCCGCCCTACCCCTGCGCGGCGGGCTGCGGGGGCCCGTAGACCTGTGCGAAGGCGGCCTGGTCCCACACGCCGCCCAGCTGTGGGGCGAGCCAGTCGCGGGCCGCGGCGCGGAACGCCGTCGGCGACAGGGACGCGGCGGCCTGCGGCAGCGCGCCCAGCAGCGGCGCCCCCGCCGACTCCGGCAGGTCCAGCACGTTGCAGCGCTCGGCCAGGCCCGGCTCGCTCGCCCAACTGCCGATGATCACACCGAGGCAGGTGAGTTTGCGGGCCCGCATCGCCTCCGCGGTCAGCGCTGTCGCGTTCAATGTGCCCAGCCCCGCCTGCGTGACCAGCAACACCCCCGCGTGCAGCAGGGCCGCCGCGTCCGCGAGCGTCGAGCCCTTCTCGTCGTACCGCACCAGCAGCCCCCCGGCGCCCTCCACCAGCACCACGTCGTGCACGGCCGAGAGTTTCGCCGCGGCCTCGGCGATCTCCTCCGGGGTCACCGCCGGCCGCGCCGACCGCCGCGCCGCCGTCGCCGGCGCCAACGGCTCCGGGTAGCGCGCCAGTTCCACCGCCGTCACCTCGCCGGCCAGCCGCGCGACCTCCGCGGCGTCCCCGGGTTCGCCCTCAAGCACCCCCGTCTGCGCGGGTTTCAGCACCGCCACGCTCAACCCCTGCGCAAGCGAAGCAGCCGCGACCGCCGCCGTCGCCACCGTCTTGCCCACCTCGGTGCCCGTCCCGGTCACCACAACGATCGCCATACCCGCAC
>NZ_JACEGK010000162.1:0-14253 GCF_056859195.1 Streptomyces sp. NH27 | reverse complement strand
GTGCGGGGGCAGCGGGCCGGGGGGACCCGTCGGCCTCGTCGAAGTCGGTCAGCGCCAGTGCGACGGAACCGCGGATCACCTCGATCCACACCACACCGTCGACCGAGCGTGCCATGGCCCCGGGCGGCAGCAGGGCGCGGCGCGACCCGTCGGCGTTGTCCGTTTCCAGCGGGACGAACTCCCGCGGCGGCAACTCGGTCCGCACGGCGTCGGCCAGTGCCACGAACCCGGCGTCCAGTCCGTCCGCCAGTTGCTTCGCCAGCGGGCTCGCCGGCGCGCCGGAACCGTGTCCGACCCGCGGGAGCGCGACGTTGAGCGCCTCGCCCAGCGTGCAGGACCGCACGGCGCCCCCGGGCAGCGGTTTGCCGACCAGGGTCGGCCCGTCCAGCCGGGCGCCGCACAGTACGCTGCCGGTCCCGACCCGGCACAGGAAGGTCCAGCGCCCGCCCTCCTCCTCGCTGGCGGCGAAGAGGTCGAGCATGCCCTCGGTGACGAACCAGATGCGCCCGGGGTCGGCCAGCGCGAAGACGCCGTCGGTCCGCGGGCTGAGGACCGTTGCGAGTTCGGACAGATCCATCGCGTCCGGGCCGTACTTGATCGAGAAGTGGGATGTGGTCACTGCGTCACTGCTCCCGGATCAGGTCGGCGTACAGTCCCTCTGCCTTGGCAAGGGCGTGATGCGTGCCGCGCTGCACGACCCGGCCGTGATCGAGCACGAGGATCTCGTCGCTGTCCCGGATCGTCGACAGCCGGTGGGCGATGATCACGCAAGCGCAGCCGAGCCGGCGGAGGTTGTCGTCGATGCGTTTCTCGGTCTCCGCGTCGAGGGCGCTCGTGGCCTCGTCGAGCACCATGACGCTGGGCCCGCGCACCAGTGCGCGGGCGATCTCCAGACGTTGCCGCTGACCGCCCGAGAAGTTGGTACCGCCCTCGGCGACAAGGCTGTTGAGGGTGCCCGGCCGGGAGGCCACGACGTCGTAGACGGCCGCGTCGCGCAGCGCCGCGACGATCCTTTCGTCGGGGATGGAGGTGTCCCACAAGGTGACGTTCTCCCGGACGGTTCCCTCGAAGAGGAAGATGTCCTGGTCGACGAAGGCCACCGAGTTGCCGAGGGTGTCACGGGTGTAGGTCCGGCGTTCCCGGCCGTCGAAGAGGATCTGGCCGGACCGCGGCTCGTACAGGCCGGCGATGAGCCGGCTCACCGTGGACTTTCCGCTGCCCGAGCCGCCCACCAGCGCCACCCGCTGGCCGGGCAGCACGGTCAGGTCGAAGTCACGCAGCAGCGGATCCCCCAACGGGCTGTAGCCGAAGGTGACATCGATCATCTTCACGCTGGCCACGCTGGTGGGCCGACGGGGCTTGCGGGGGGCGGGTTGGCCCGTGCCGGGCTGCCCGTGCGGGTCCGGCGGCACCGGTGCCTGGCCGGGTCCGCCGGCCGGCGCGCCGGTCGGGTCGGCGTCGAGCACCTTGTTGGTGAAGTCGGAGGCCAGCGGGAACCGTTCGATGTCCTTGAGCCGGTTGATGTCGGCGGCCACGTCCTGCACCCGCGGCCCCAGGTTGCTCAACTGGGACACCGGGCGGGTGAAGTTCGTCACCAGCGTCTGGAAGGCGACCAGCAGACCGATGGAGATGTGCCCGTCGATCGCCTTGTGCCCGCCGATCAGCAGGATGCAACCGCTGTCCACCGCCGCCAGGAACGGTGGTACGACGGCGAGCAGCGCGGTGGGAGTGCCCAGGACCTGCGATCCTGACGCCACCTTGGCCTGGAAGCCCGCCCAGCGCCCGAAGTAGTCGTTCTCGGAACCCGACGCCTTCATCGTCTCGATGAGTTGCAGGCCGTTGAACGACGCTGCGGTCAACCGCGCCCGGTCGGCCCGGAGTTTGGACACCGCGTCGCTGCGCAGCCGCGCCACCAGGCGCAGCACCACGATGTTCAGCAGGGCCACCCCGACGCCGATCAGGGTCAGTTGGGCGTCGTAGGTCCACAACAGGATCGCGTAGAAGACCACGAGCAGCGCGCTGACCGCCGCGGTCGCCACGTCCCGGGACAGGATCTCGGCGATCCTGTCGTTGGAGGCGACCCGTTGGGAGATCTCCGCCGGGTTGCGCTGGGTGAAGAAGACCACGGGTAGGCGTAGGAGATGCCGGACGACGCGGGCGGAACTTCGGATCGCCGTCGACGACTCCACCCGCAGCAGATGCGTCTGTTGGAGCAGGGTCAGCACCACTGTCAGCACCGTGGCCGCGGCCATCGCGCCGATCAGCGGGGTGATGAAGGAGTGATCTCCGTTGGTCAGCACCCGGTCGATGAAGGCCCGCGTGAACGCGGGCACCGCCACACCGGGGATGATCAGCAGGATGCTGGCGAGGAGCGCGAGCATCAGCGCCCCGCCGTTGCTGCGGTAGCGGGAGTACAGGTCCGTGGAGATGCGCGGGGGGCGCCCGCCGCGCCGGAAGTCGGGCCCGCGCTCGAAGGTGAGGACGACGCCGGTGAAGCTCTTGTCGAACTCCTCCATGCTGACCGTGCGCTTGCCGGAGGCCGGGTCGTTGAGGTGGACCACCGGTCGCCCGAGCCGCGTGCCCATGCCCTCGTAGACCACGAAGTGGTTGAAGTTCCAGAACAGGATCGTCGGCGGCCGCAGCTTCTTGAGCTTTTCCACCTCCATCTGCCGGCCGCTGGCCAGCAGGCCGTAACTCCTGGCCGCTCGCAGCAGGTTGACGGCCTTGGCGCCGTCACGGGAGACGCCGCAGGCGGTCCGCAACTCCTCCAGCTGGACGAAGCGCCCGAAGAAGCCCAGCACCATGCTCAGCGAGGCCGCGCCGCATTCGACCGCCTCCAACTGGATCACGGTGGGGGTCTTGACGCGCATCCGGTTTCTGGCGCGTTCGCTGCGATCGCGGCGGCGGCCGCGGCCACGGGACGGCGGTCCGCTCGCCGCATTCGAGTCGGCCTTCCGGCCGGGTGCGGGCAGTGGGGGCGTGGATTGAGTCGTCATTTCGGCAACAGCCAATCGATGGGACGCTCACCGGGCAGGCGGCCGTAACCGGTGACCTGGGTCCACGAGTTGATCCGGAACGGGGGTCCCGAAGCCGAGGTCCAGCGGTAGCCGCTGGAGACCTTGGAGTCGGTTTCCAGGTCGACGGTTATTCGCACCGGACCGCCCTTGTCCAGGAGTTGCGTGGACAGCAACTGGTTTCCGCCCAGGAAGTCCAGCACCTGCTGCTCGGTCTGCGGGAACGCGTCCACGGCGGTGACATGGCCGCGCATCAGGCCGAACGCCTGCGCGGGAGCCGACGACACATCCATGTCCACGTCGTCGCCGATCTGCAGCTGGCCCGCCTTGTCCGCGGGGGCGAACAGCACGGCCACCAGCCGGTCGTTCTTGCTGTCGGTGCGCTCCACCGTCATGAACGTCGCGCCCGCGTTGACGTACTGCCCGTTGTCGACCAGCAGGGCGATCGTCCGGCCGGAGAAGGGGGCCCGGACGATCTGGGTGGCACCGTGGGCGTCGACCAGGGACAGCACCGGAGCGCCCTTGGTCACCGGGTTCCCGGTCTGGGCGAAGACGTCGGACACCAGCCCGCTCTGCGGACTTTCGACCTTGGAAACCCCCAGCGGATGCGTGAGGATGCCCGGCACGTCCACGTTGCGGGCCAGGTCGCCGTTGAAGGACCACACCAGGCCGCCCGCGATGAGCACTCCAACGAGTGCCAGTACCGCCCAGGCCCGCGGCCGGGCCAGGCGCACGGGGCTGTCCAGGTCGTCGGGCGCGCGCAGGTTCTCCAGTGCCTTACGCCGGAACTCCACTGCCGTCCTCCTCTCCACGGCTGCCGAGCAGGAACTCGCCGACGGTCGACTCGCTCTCCCAGGGCACCCCGGAAGCGGCGGCGAAGGCGTCGGAGTCGCCGCCGCCGAGCCCGCAGCCCGCGAGCCCCATCGCGGTGGCGACGCTGTACATCACCTGGTAGAGCACCCCCACGTGCTTGAGCACCAGGGCGTAGCCCATCGTGGAGTACTTCCACATCACCCGCCCGAAGCGCGCCGTGACCAGCAGCGTCACCTGCGGGGCGGCGGACATCTGCGCGGTCGCGCGGGACATCTCGGTGAGGCGGGTCAGTGCCGGCCCGGGTTCGGCGACCAGTTCCAGCCGGTGCCCCTCGGGGTCGTAGTGGTACAGGCCCGGTGCCACCCCGTCCACCTGGTCGATCAGCGGGTAGATCTCCAGCTCGTACGCCCGGCCGCCGGACGGATAGGGCCGGTCGCCGAGTTGCTGGGAACCGTCGTCGTACCGGGCCCGGTTGCGTGCGCTCCGGTACAGGAACTCGCCCAACTGCTCGACGGTGAGCGGCGAGGAGCTGTCGTGCAGCCGCAGCGAGTGCCGGTCCTCCAGTACTTCGGTGAGGGTCCGATCGCTCGCGCGCAACGCCTCCAGGTCCACCCGGGGCAGCTCCACCGAGGCGCCGTCGAAGGACGGCCGGACCGCGGGCAGCGGCTCGGCGGTGCCCTTGGCCCAGTACGTGCCGCCGTACGGCATGTCGTGGCGTCCGACGCGGGTACGGCTGTGGAACCACAGCTCGTGCGGCGACCACTGGGCGAAGCGGAAGTCCTCCTCGGCGGCGCCGCTCCGCGGCACCAGGAAGCCGTGCCGGGCCAGGGCGCTCAGCAGCGCGGTGACCACTTCCGGCTGGTCCAGCAGGTGGGTCCGCGCGCCCTCGGTGTCCTGGGGAGCCTGCCCCGGGTCCTGCTGCCTGGGCAGCGAGGCCAGCAGCCCGGCGAGCGCCGGATCGTGCAGTTCGACGGCGACGTGTGCCAGCGGCGACTCCAGCACCATGCCGGTGCCCTCGGCGCGCAGCACGGCGAAGCGGGACATCCGCAGCTCGGCCGGGTCACCGTCGTGCTTGAGAACGGGCGGCACGGAAGGGCCGAGCGGACGGAACGTCAGCAGCGGCTCCCCCGCGGCCTCCAGGGTGACCGCGAGCCAGCCGCCCGCGCGCAGCCGCTGCAACAGCTTGGGCGTCTTGAGCATGCCGAGCTCGCCCTCGTGGCTCCGGACGACGTCCAGCAGCTCGTCACTGCCGACCGGCTTGGTGCCGAGCAGTTCGACGGCAGCCGCCAGTCCCGGTGACAGGGCACCCAGCGAGGTACCGCGTTGCCCGATGAAGATCTGGGTCGCGCCGCTGGGGACGGGGACGACCCGAGCGCCCGGGTGGAGCCGCAGGAGTTCACCGACCCGCACCGGACCGGGTGCGGGTGGGTGGTTGCTGATGACGCCGGAAGCGTCAGGACCAGTCATGTCATCTCCAGGGAGACTGCGGTGGGGAAAGCCCTGTCACTGGGCAAGGCCATGACGTTCAGGCCGCCGCCCCGGCGGGGGTCCGCTCGGGACGACGGCATGAGAGACGGATCAACGGACCGGCGGACCGGCAGAGCGGCGGACCGACGGGCCGGGAGACCGACGGATCAACGGATCAACGGACTGATGGGCCGACAGACCGACAGACCGACCGATGGTCCGACCGATCAGAAGAAGACGCTGCGCGGGTTCATCTGGTCCTCGGCGGTCGGCTCGGACAGCCAGCCCAGCTTCACCGGCACGTCGTAGAGTCGACCCGGAGCCAGCCGGCGCCAGAAGTGGCGCATGCCCGGGACCATGACCTTGGCGACCTTCAACTCCAGGTCGGGCAGGCTCTGGTCGAGGACGATCACCTCGTGGCCCGCCTTCTGGACCCGCTCGACACCGTTGCGGATGTCCTTGGCCAGGTCGCCGGAGAACAGGCCGGCGTAGGTGCTGGCCGACGTGGTGGGGAGGTTCGCGGCCGGAGCGACCCACGGGTCCTGGGCGACCGTCACCTCCTTCAGCCACGCGAGCGTGTCGGGGTCGTCCTCCCAGTAGTCGGTGGAACCGTCCGCATTGCGGTTGATCACCGCCGGAAGGAACTGGTTGACCTCGGTCAGGGCCCGCAGGACGGCGATCCGCACGTCGAGGTGCGCCCCGAAGCCCAGGAGCACGTCCTCCACCGGGTGGTCGGTCCGGCGCGAGACCGCGGCGAAGGTGGGGATGCCGAGGTCGGTGGTGATGTCCACCACCTCCAGGCTGCGGTTCATGCCGGTGTAGAAGTCGCGCAGGGTGTCGATGTACGGCTCGCGCAGGCTGTCGAGGTCGAAGCCCGGTCGCAGCACCCGGTTGTACCACCACAGGGCGACCGAGTCGCGCTCGGAGATCTCGTAGAACGCCTGCAGGATCGCCTCCTCCAGGGTGTTCCCGGCGGCGTTGCCGTTGCCGTCGCTGAAGCAGTAGAAGTTGTCCACCAGGTCGGGGTGGCCGAACCAGGCGTATCCCGCCGGCACCAGGCGCTCCCGGTCGTGCGTCAGCGACCACGCCGACGTCCACTCGATCTCGCGGCTGGTGTCGAACGGGTCCGGCACGATGTGCAGCCGGCCCGCGCCGGTGTGGTTCCATACCTCCCGGCCGGCGTACTGCGCCTCGGAGTACTGCAGCAGGTCGTTGGCGTGCACCGCCAGGTCGGGACCGAGCGCGTCGAAGCTGGCCCGGCGGGTGTAGCGGTCACCGCGCCACACGCCCGAGTACCGCTCGATGGCCTCGCACACTCCGCTGACGCGCGCCTGGATGTCGCTGCGGCCCTTGCCGCCGCTCTGGCCGCGCAGGTTGCGGCGCAGCATGGCCAGGTTGTCGCCGGGCATCGCGAAGTTGTGGCCGGCCGAGTAGCTGTAGGTGACACCGTTGTCGACGTCGTTGAGCAGCCGCAGCGAGCTGACCGCGCCGGTCAGCCGGCTGATGTGCTTCTCCAGCCGCTTGTAGGTGTCGTCGGGGCGCATCGTCCGGTGCCCGCCGTCCGCGCTGAACTGCACGGTCTGCTCGACCGGTTCGATCCGGGGGTCGATGTGCAGGACCGTGGGGTCACCGCAGCCGGGACACTGCGGCTGCCGGATCAGCTGGTGGCGCTCGGTGCGCATGGTCGGGACGTGCACCGAGACCAGGACGCCCTGGTGGTCGGACGCCTCGGCGCCGATGATGCCGGCCACGGCGCTGGCGACCAGCTGCGCCGAAAGCCCCACCGACCAGGGGGAGGCCGCCAGCGAGGTGATCAGCGGAGCGTCGTCGCCCCGCTTGCGCTTGAGGTACGCCTCCACCTGCCGGTTGCCGTCGAGGCGTTGGGCCAGGCAGCGCCAGCATCCGGTGACGTCCGGCACCATGTACGGGCCGGTCCAGACATCGGCGCCGTTGGGCTTGGCCAGCAGCCAGGGGATGCCGGCTTCGCGCAGGCGGGCGTCCACGGCGTCGAGTTCGGGGTTGCAGTAGTCGTCGGCGAGCACCACGACCATGGTCGGAGCGGCGGCACCGGCCTTGGCGGCGGTGACCGGCCGCACCTTGATGCCGGTGGTCCGCAGCGCGGCCACCACCTCCGCCTCGTCCACCGCGCCCACCGAGGTGATCTCCACCTGGGCCTCGTCCAGTCGCCGGGTGGCCTCGGCGGCGTCCACTCCCCGGGACTCCCAGACGGCCACCGCGGCGCGGTCGGTCCCGACCGGCCCCTCGGCGAGGTGGTTGAACCGCTGGAACTTGCTGATGGCGAAGACGACTTCACCCAGCGTGAATCGGTCGGAGAGCTTCTGGGCTATCTCGGCGATCGTGTGGGTTCCGTCCAGGAAAGGCACTACCTCGGCCACCGCCTTTCCCTGGACCAGGTAGTGACCTTCCTCCGAAACGAGAAAGACCCGATCAGAGCCGACGGCCTGCGGGACAAGGTGTGCCTTGAAGCGGGGCAGATCCACCGCGACCTCCAAAAATTATTCGACTTGGTCGGACACTTTAATACCCGCCGGGATGGGTAGAGCAAGGAAGTCGAGACGACCGCCGGCTATCTTTTCGGTGCTCTCGACTCCGCCCTGTCGGGGGGCCTTCTTATCTGTAGGGGGGTCCCCTCCTAGCCCTACGGGGCCCCTACTTCAGACCGCTCTGAGCTGCGACAACCGTACGAGGTGGCAGGTTCTGCGGGTGCGGGGAAGGCCGCAAAAAGAATCGGGTCGAAATGCAGAAGAGCGCAGTTGACTTACAGGCGGTCAGCTCTGGATGATTTCCGCATCAACCCGAAGCTGGCTTGATATCAAAATCGACAAGTAAGGGGTGCTCATGGAGCCCAGGGAAAGGTCGGCATTCGTCAGTGCCTACACCAAGGTGCTGACAGCTGCCTGGTCGAACGAGGACTACGTGTCGCGGCTGCAGGCGGACCCGCGTACCGCGCTGGCCGAACAGGGCCTGGAACTGCCCGCGAATGCCACGGTGCACGTGGTCCGGGATGTCGGCGGCGATCCCGACCTGGAGGCTCAGGTCGCGCTCTGGGGAGCCGGCGCGCAGAACGGCGTGTACGAGCTGCGGGTCCCCGCCTCGCCCCAGATCGAGGACCGCGAACTGTCGGAGGCCGACCTGGAAGCGGTCTCCGGCGGCGACAACACCTACTGCTGCTGCTGCTGCCCCTGCTGCACCTGCACCTGACGGGTAGGGCGTCGCGGCGACCGGTGGAGTCGCGGCGCCCTTCACCTTCGGCCTTCGATCGCGCACAGCACACGCCAGAGCAGACCTGCGGAACCTCGAGGTGATACCCATGCCCGGACCGGAAGTGATCGGGGTGTCCGGACTACGCAAGTCCTACGGAGCCGTACCCGTGCTGCACGGGGTCGACCTCCACGTGGGACGCGGCGAGATCTTCGCTCTGCTCGGCCCGAACGGCGCGGGAAAGACCACCACGCAGGAGATCCTCACGGGCTTCAGCAGCCGCAGCGCGGGGTCGGTCAGCGTCCTCGGCCAGGACCCCGCAGGCGCGGGGGCCCAGTGGCGTGCCCGTATCGGCATCGTCCCCCAGGACATGGGCTCGTTCGACCAGCTCACCGTCAAGGAAGTCGTCTCCCACTTCGCCTCCCTGTACCCCGACCCCCTGCCCGTCGGCAGCGCGATCGAGCGGACGGGACTCGGCGAGAAGGCGAACGAACGCACCGGCCGGCTCTCCGGTGGCCAGCGCCGCCGCCTGGACATCGCGCTCGGCATCGTCGGACGCCCCGAACTGGTCTTCCTCGACGAACCCACCACGGGCCTGGACCCGCAGGCCCGGCGCGCCACCTGGGACCTGATCCGGGCGCTGGCGACGGACGGCACCACCGTGATGCTCACCACCCACTACCTCGACGAGGTCGAGGTGCTCTGCGACCGGGTCGCCATCCTGCTGCGCGGAAAGGTCGCCGAACAGGGCGCACCCACGGACATCGGCGGGCGCGCCGACGGCGAGGCCGTCATCGAGTTCCACGCGGCGGGCGCCCTGCACGGAGCCGAACTGCCGGCCGTTCAGCCGGCCGGCGCGGCACCGCTCGGACGGGCGGAGGGCCAGGTCCGGATCGGCACGGCCGCACCGGCCGCCACCTTGCGTGTCCTGCTCGACTGGGCGGCCCGGCTGGGGAGCGATGACCTGCCCGGACTGACCGTCACCAGGCCCACGCTGGAGGACGTCTATCTCCGGATGATCGCGGCCGACGCCGCGACTCCGGCGCCCGAACCCGAACTGGAGCACGTCGCATGACCGGTGGAACGGAAACCACGACCCTGGAGTACCGATCCGAGCCCCGCACGCGCGAGCTGCGGACGCCCTCGATCGGCAGGGTGGCGGCGGCCCGCGCCGGCATCGAGCTGAAGAGCTACTTCCGCAACCGGCAGGCGGTGGTCTTCACCTTCGCCCTGCCGCTCGTGCTGCTGCTGATCTTCGGCGCCATCTACTCCGGCAACGCCCCCGGTACCCACACCCCCATGAAGCAGGTGCTGATCGCCGGCATCATCGCCTCCGGCATCATGAGCACCACCTTCTCCAGCCTCGCCGTCGCCATCGCGGTCGAGCGCGACGACGGCACCCTGCGCCGGCTGGCCGCGACGCCCATGTCGCCGGTGTCGTACTTCCTGGGCAAGGTCGCCCAGGCATTCGTCATCGGGGTGCTGGAAACCGTGGTGCTGCTGGCCGTCGGCGTGGGCCTGTTCGGCCTGCACCTTCCGGACACCGGGGCACGCTGGTTCACCTTCGTGTGGGTGGTCGTCCTCGGCATCGTCGCCTGCTCCTTCCTCGGCATCGCCTACAGCCGGATGGCCCCCAACGCGCGTTCCGCGGCACCGGTGGTGCAACTGCCGTACCTGGGGCTGCAACTCATCTCGGGCGTGTTCTTCGTGTTCACCTCCCTGCCCGGCTTCATGCAGGTGATAGCGGGATGCTTCCCGCTCAAATGGATGGCCCAGGGACTACGGTCGGCGTTCTTGTCCGACTCCTTCCAGCAATCCGAGGCGGCCGGCAGCTGGGAGCACGGGCGTACGGCCCTGGTCCTCGGCGGGTGGTGCCTGGCCGGGCTCCTGCTGAGCCTGGCGACCTTCAAGTGGGGGCGGGTCAAGAAATGAACGCGCTCGGCAGGATAAGAACGTGGACGGCCGTGGCAGGTCTCGCGGTGCTCGTCGCCGGATGCGGCAGCGGTTCGTCCACGCCCAAGGCAACGGCTCCTCCTGCGGCGCCCCCGCCGGTCGGCGTGCCCCTGGCGACCAAGCTGCTGGAGCAGTACTCGGCGACCAGCAACGCGATCAGCCTCAAGAACGTCGGGACGCTGTCCACCATCGAGGAGCCGCCGGCCTCCGTGGCGAGCAAGGCCGGCCTGACGGTCGCGAAGGCGCAGAAGATACAGGTGACGGACCGAAGCTTCGTCACGCCAAGGTTCGTCTTCCCGCGCGTCACCAGCTACCCGCACTACTTCCTGGCGATCGCCCCGATGCTCCAGTCCGACCGGGTCACCCCGGCGCCGGTGTACACGCTGTTCGTACAGGACCAGCCATCGGCGAAGTACCGGGTCGCCTACTATCCGTTGGCCACCGACACCAGCACCGAGCTGCCGACGCTGGAAGAGGACAGCGCCGACGGCGCGCCGGAAGTCACCAACAGCAACGGCCTGCTGGCACCGCCCGGCGAACTGGCCCGCGCGTACAACGACTTCGCGCAGGGCCACAAGGACGCCGACGTACCGCTGGCGCCGAGCCAGGCGCTCACCGTCGATCTCGCCGGCAACTTCAACGCCAACGCACAGGAGTTGAAGTCCCGGGGCGGCGTGCTGAACCGCGTCCTGCTGTCGCACGACTACCCGTCCTACATGCTGCGCACCCGGGACGGAGGGGTACTGGCGTTCAGCGCGGTCAAAGTGCAGGACACCATGACCTCCTCCTCCGGCTACGGGTCGACGGTCGCCCTCGACCCCGGCAGCCCGGAGGCGGCCATGGCGGGCAGCCCCCAGGGCGCGCACTCCTCGCAGTTCGTGATCGACCGGCTCGAGGTGTACCTCAGCGTCATCCCGCCCGCCTCCACACCGGGCCCCGGGGTCCAACTCCTCGGCTTCAGCGACTATCTGCTGTCAGTCGACGGATAGGTTCCCCGCTCCTGCGGCCCGCACCCCAGAATTCCCGGCCTTCCCGGCAGGGATCGTCCCGGCCTTCCCGGCAGGGACATCCCGGACGTCGACTGTGACGCCCGGTAGTTGATCAAGAAGGAGATCCATGGAACCGCGAGAGAGGTCAGCGTTCGTCAGCGCCTACACCAAGGTGCTGACGGTTGCATGGTCGAACGAGGACTACGTGACCCGGCTGGAGGCGGACCCGCGTACGGCGCTGGCCGAGCAGGGCCTGGAGCTGCCGGCGAACGCCACCGTGCGCATCGTCCGGGACATCGGGGGCGACCCCGACCTGGAGGCTCAGGTCACCCTCTGGGGCGCCGGCAAGGCGACCGGTGTCTACGAGCTGCGGGTGCCGACTTCGCCCCAGATCGAGGACCGCGAACTGTCCGAGGCCGACCTTGAGGCCGTGGCCGGCGGCGACAGCTACTGCTGCTGCTGCTCGCCCTGCTGCACCTGCACCTGATCCGATGGTGGCCGCCGGAATCAGCCGGCCGTGACGGACGAGCAACTCGTCTGTCCGGCCGGCGGATTCCGGCGGCGCCGGTCAACGCAACCGAACGTCGAGAAGGGTTCGAGAAATGACGTCAGCCGACCTGCCGACCGGGCCCAGTGCGCCCACTGCCGCGGCTGCACGGCGCCAAGTGCACTTGGTCGAGCTGACCGTGATGCCCGGTGTCCGCTACAGCGCCGTACTGGGCTACCTGCAGGCCGCCGCCGAGGCGGCCCCGGACCTCGCCGAAACCTGTTCCTTCACCAAACACGTGTACATGCAGGGCGGGGACGCCTTCGAGACCGCCTGCGCCAAGGTGCTGGACGCGCTGGACAATCCCCTGGCGGTCGCCTTCACCGTCTACTTCTGGAACCGGCCCGGCACTCTCGAACTGGCCCGCCGGGTCAAGGAGCGCTGGCCGCGCTGCCGCATCGTGGTGGGCGGCAACGACGTGACGCACCAGCCGGTGGTGTTCGACGAAGCGCCCTGGGTGGACGTCCTCGTCCACGGCGAGGGTGAGATGCGGTTCCGCGACCTGCTGCGCGTCTTCCTGCGCCACGAGGAACCGGCCACCGCGGAGCCCGAGTTGGGTGCCCTGCCCGGCATCAGCTACCGCTCCGCCGACGGCGAGGTGGTCACCACCGCCGCGGCCCCCCGGATCGAGGACCTTGCCGAACTGCCCTCGCCGCTGCTCGGCAACACCTGGGCCGACGAGGACATCGCGCAGTCCCGGATGCTGGTGTACGAGACCAACCGGGGCTGCCCCTACTCCTGCGCCTTCTGCTACTGGGGCGGGGCCACCAACTCCAAGATCCGCCAGTTCCCGATGGACCGCATCCTGAGCGAGCTGGAACGCATCGTCCGGGTCGCCGCCAACGGCACGCAACTGTTCATCGCCGACGCCAACTTCGGCATCGTCGCGCGCGACGTCGACATCGCACGCCACATCGTGGAGCTGTGCCGGCGGCACAACAAGCGGCTGCTGGTGATGACGAACTGGGCGAAGAACACCAACGGCCGGGTGGTGGAGATCGCGGGAATCCTGTACCGCGCCGGGCTGACCGGGGCCATCACCCTGTCGGCACAGTCCTTCGACCCCGATGTCCTGCAGATCGCCAACCGCCGCAACATCCGCGTCGACAACTACCGTCGCATGCAGACCCAGTTCCGGGCCCAGAACATCCCCACCTACACCGACCTCATCTGGGGTCTGCCCGGCGAATCCCGCGACACCCACATGACCGGGATCGAGGAGGCCATCACCTCCGGCGGCTCACCGGTCATCTACCCGCTGCTGCTGCTCAACAACACCGACTACACGCATGACCGCTTCCGGGACGATCACGGCCTGCGCACCAGGCACCTGCCCTGCGACCCCGGGAACACGGACCTGATGGCCGACGTCGTCACCGAGCACTCCAAGGTGACGTTCGAGGACTGGCTGAGCGGGATGGCCTTCCGGATTCCGCTGACGCTCTTCCACAAGTGCCTGCTCCGCTCGACGCTGCGCGTCCTCGCCGAGACCTCGGGCGCCCGCACGGTGGACCTGATCGAACTGCTCGGCTCGTTCCTGCGCGAGGGGGCGGTGGAAGACCCGCTGATCTCCTTCCTGATGGCCGACTACGACCGTGTCTGGCGGGAGCCCGAGAGCTTCGACCGTGACCTGCTGTACCGGAACATCGGGCGTCCCGTGATCCACGAGGAGCTCCACTACCAGGCAATTCTGCGGCGCATGGTCGGCGATGAGAACCGCGCCGCCCGCTATGCTCGAACTGCCGTGGACTTCCTGTACGAAGCGCTCACCGCCCAAGGGCGCCCGCTGCCGGACCGCACCGACCTCGACATGGTCACCGGCCTGGATCTGGCGGCGGCAGCGGTGTTCCGCGCGGGCATCCATGGGAAGGTGGAGCAACACGACTTCGCCCTGCCGGAAGCGCTGTTCGACCTGCTGAGGTCGTACGGCGACGTGCCGGGCGGCGCCCCCGCCGCCGCTTCCCAGGAAAGTCTGGTGCACGGCCGGATCGAAGTACCCGAGTCGAGGACCCGCTACCCCTTCAGCGCGTACTCGCTCTCGGTCTGGCACGGCAGCGGACGCCCACTCCACGACGTCGGCATGCGCCTCGATGTTCAACGCCTGCCGCAACGGGAGACCGTTCAGCCGATCGCGGTTCCCCACACAGCCTAGCCACCCCCGTCGACTCCGGCCGCCGAGCCCACCCCCCTCAGAAGGACCCCTGCCGTGAACCGAAACCTCCGCAATGCCACCCCGCCGATCTACGCC
>NZ_JACEGK010000161.1:0-14315 GCF_056859195.1 Streptomyces sp. NH27 | reverse complement strand
GCACCGCGTCCGGACCGCCGCCCGCCCGCCCGGCGGCATACCCCACGAGGAACGTGGTCAGTGGCGCCGCCGGCCGCGCCACCCCGTGTGCCGCGTCGCGGGCGAGGTCGAGCAGGACGCGGGTGTCCACGTCGAGGTCGATGCCCAGTTCGGTCTTGGCTGCTGCGATCCATTCGTCCAACACACGCCCATCGTCCCCGATCCCGGCCCGGGCAACGCGCAGGCTCACCCCTCGGACCGGCGCTCCAGCCTGGCCCGGGCCGCCGCCACGTCGTCCCAGGTGTCGCAGTCGAACGATGCCTCACCGGTCGGGTCGGCCATCCTGCGCAGTGCCAGTTCGCCGGTGAGCAGCCGCAGCGGCAGCCCGGCAAGACCGCCGTACTCCCCTGCGAGCAGGGCCAGTTCACGACGCAACGGCTCCAGCCGGTACGCGGCGGCGAGCGGCTGGTCCCGCCCGTCCGCGTCGGTGAGCAGCACTCCCTCCACCCCGCGGTCGGCGTCGGCCGCCGCGTCCGCCAGCGCGCCGACCGTCGCCGCCGTCAGGAACGGCAGGTCGGCGGCGAGCACCACGACCACGTCCGCGGCACGCGCACCGGACCCGCCCGGCCCGGCCGCGGCCAGCGCGGCGAGCCCGGCGGCCAGCGCCGGCACCGGCCCGCCGCCGGGCGGCTCCTCACGGGCCCAGCGCACCGGCCGTACGGTCGGCAGGCGCGGGCCGACCACCACGGTCTCGCCCGCCGCCGCGCAGGCCGCGAGCACCCGGTCGAGCAGCATCAGGCCGCCGACCGGCAGCGCGGGCTTGTCGGTGCCGCCGAGCCGGCGGGCCGCACCACCGGCCGGCACCACCGCGTCGTAGCGCGTCGTCATGCCCGCGAGTATGCCGCTCAGACCGAGGCGAGCAGCACCGCCGGGTCCTGCACGCAGTCGGCCACGAACCGCAGGAAGCCGCCCGCCGTGCCGCCGTCGCACACCCGGTGGTCGAAGGTGAACGACAGCTGCACCACCTGCCGCACCGCCAACTCCCCTTGGTGGACCCACGGCTTGGCCGCGATCCGGCCGACCCCGAGCATGCCCGCCTCGGGGTGGTTGAGGATCGGCGTCGAGCCGTCCACCCCGAACACGCCGTAGTTGTTGAGCGTGAAGGTCCCGCCGGTCAGCTCGGCGGGCGTCAGCGACCCGGTCCTGGCCGCCTCCGTCAGCCGGCCGATCTCCGCCGACAGCTGAGCGGTGGTCCTGGCCTGCGCGTCCCGCACCACCGGTACGACCAGGCCGCGGTCGGTCTGCGCGGCGAAGCCGAGGTGCACGGCCGGCAGCCGTACGATCTCGCCCCGCGCGGTGTCCACCGACGCGTTCAGCTCCGGGTGTCGGGCCAGCGCCGCCGTCACGATCCGGGCCATGAGCGCCAGCACCGATATCCGGGTGCCGCCATTGCCGCTGCCGCCCGCGCCCGCCGTGGCAGCCGCCGCGTTCATCGCCGCGCGCGCCGCGAGCAGTTCCGTGGCGTCCGCGTCGACCCAGCAGGTGGCGTCGGGGATCTCCCGCCTGCTTCGCGCCAGCTTCTCCGCGACCGCGCCGCGAATCCCGCGCAGCGGCACCCGCACCTCGCCGTCGACGGGCGGCCGGGCCGCCGCCTCCGGCCCCGCCTGGGCGGTCGGGGCACTCGCCGCGGTACCTGCGGCGGCGCCCGCCGCCCGATCCACGTCGGCCCGCAGGATCAGCCCGTCGGGGCCGGTGCCGGTCAGCGCCCGCAGGTCCAGGCCCTTCTCCCGGGCGAGCCGGCGCACCAGCGGCGAGATGACCGCGATCGGTCCGCCGTTCGGGTGACCGACGTCCCCGCGCAGGGGCCTCGCGCCATCGGTCGCCGTCTCATGGCCGATCGCCGCGTTCACCGCCCTGACCCGGCCGCGCCTGCGGGCGACCGCCGCCTGGGTGCCGTAGCCGACCAGCACGTTCCCCGAGCCCTCGGGCGCGCCGCTGTCACCGTCGCCGTCACCGCCGCCCGTGCCCGGGTCCGCGCCGACCGCGACCGTCACCAGCGGTCGGCCGACCGCCAGGGTGTCGCCCTCTTCCCCGAACCGCGCGGTGACCACCCCTCCGTAGGGGCAGGGCACCTCCACCACGGCCTTCGCCGTCTCCACCTCGACCACCGGCTGGTCCACCGCGACGACCTCGCCGACCTCGACCAGCCAGCGCACGATCTCGGCCTCGGTGAGCCCTTCGCCGAGGTCGGGCAGGGTGAACTCCTTGACCGCGGCCATCACCCCTCCTCCCACTGCAGGCGCCCGACCGCGTCCAGAATCCGGTCGACTCCGGGCAGATGGTGCCGTTCCAGCATCGGCGGCGGGTAGGGGATGTCGAACCCGGACACCCGCAGCACCGGCGCCTGAAGGTGGTGGAAGCACCGCTCGGTGATCCGCGCGGCGATCTCCGCGCCCGCGCCGCCGAACCCGGACGACTCGTGCACCACGACCGCCCGCCCGGTGCCGCGCACCACCTCCGCCACCGTCTCCTCGTCGAACGGCACCAGGCTGCGCAGGTCCACCACGCCCAGGTCCCAGCCCTCCTCCTTCGCCGCCTCCGCGGCCTCCAGGCACACCGGCAGCGAGGGGCCGTAGGTGATCAGGGTGGCGCTGTGCCCGGCGCGCCGTACCACCGCGCGCCCGATCGGCGGGACTTCGCGCGGCTCCTGCGGCGACCAGTCGGCCTTCGACCAGTACAGCCGCTTGGGCTCCAGGAACACCACCGGGTCGTCGGAGGCGATGGCGGCCCGCAGCAGCCCGTAGGCGTCCTCGACGGTCGCCGGCGTCACCACGTGCAGTCCCGGGGTGTGCAGGTAGTACGCCTCGGAGGAGTCGCTGTGGTGCTCGACGCCCCCGATGCCGCCGCCGTAAGGGATGCGGACGGTGATCGGCAGCGGCAGCGCGCCCCGGGTGCGGTTGCGCATCCGGGCCACATGGCTGACGAGTTGCTCGAACGAGGGGTAGGCGAAGGCGTCGAACTGCATCTCGACCACCGGCCGCAGCCCGTACATCGCCATGCCGACCGCGGCGCCGAGGATGCCCGCCTCGGCGAGCGGGGTGTCGGTGCAGCGGTCGTCGCCGAAGTCGCGGGCCAGGCCGTCGGTGATCCGGAAGACGCCGCCGAGGGTGCCGACGTCCTCGCCGAGCACATGGACCGCCGGGTCGGCGCTGAGCGCGTCCCGCAGCGCCTGGTTGAGCGCCTGCGCCATGGTGGCGGGCTTCCTGGCGGGGGAAGCGGGCGCCGCGGCCGGGGCGGCGGCCGCCGAGGAGGAGGGGCTCATGACCGCTGCTCCGCTGCCAGCTCGGCGCGCAGCATGGCTTCCTGCTCGCGCAGTTGCTGCGTGGGCTCCGCGTAGACGTGCGCGAACAGCTCCATCGGGTCCAGCCGCGGGTCGTCGTGCATGCGCTCGCGCAGGGCCGCGGCCAGCGCCTCCGCGTCGTCGGTGGTGCGCTGCCGCAGCGCGTCGTCGAGCAGGCCGCGGTCGGTCAGCTCGCGCTCCAGCAGGGTGATCGGGTCGTGCGCGCGCCAGGCGGCGACCTCGTCCTCGTCGCGGTAACGCGTCGCGTCGTCGGCATTGGTGTGCGCGTCGATCCGGTAGGTGACCGCCTCGACCAGGGTGGGGCCGCGGCCCGCGCGGGCCCGGTCCACCGCTTCGGTGAGCACCTGGTGGACGGCCGCCGCGTCGTTGCCGTCCACGAGCCGGCCGGGCATGCCGTAGCCGACCGCCTTGTGGGCGAAGGACGGCGCGGCGCTCTGCTTGGCCAGCGGCACGGAGATCGCGAAGCCGTTGTTCTGCACCAGGAAGACCACCGGGGCCTTCCACACCGCCGCGAAGTTCAGCGCCTCGTGGAAGTCGCCCTCGCTGGTGCCGCCGTCGCCGACCATGGCCAGCGCCGCCACGTCGTCACCGCTGAGCCGGGCGGCGTGCGCGAGGCCGACCGCGTGCGGCAACTGGGTGGCCAGCGGGGTACTGAGCGGGGCCACCCGGGTCTCGCGCGGGTCGTACCCGGTGTGCCAGTCGCCGCGCAGCAGCGTCAGCGCCTCGACCGGGTCCACGCCGCGGGCGACCACCGCGAGGGTGTCGCGGTAGCTGGGGAAGAGCCAGTCACGCGGGCCGAGCGCGAGCGCGGCGGCGACCTCGCACGCCTCCTGGCCGGTGCTCGACGGGTAGACCGCGAGCCGGCCCTGCTTGGTCAGCGCGGTCGCCTGCCGGTTGAACCGGCGGCCACGGACGAGTTGCCCATACAGCTCGGTGAGCAGCGCGGGTGCGAGCCGGGCGGCCTCGGGGGTGCCGAGCAGCCGGAACGGCTCCTGGTCGGGCAACAACGGCCCGGCTTCGGTGCGCGGGCGCCAGGCGGGGGTGTCCAGGACAGTCATCGCGAGCACCTCCTTGTGATCGGTGACCTGTGGGGTCGGGGCGGCGAGCGGGTCTCGCTCTCCCAACCGATTGTTCGGTCGCCGGAGGCATTTTGGCTACGGGGTACTTCGGCCTGTGGACAAACGGTTCTGCACAGCCTGAGATGGAGCCAGTACGTCCATGCTAAGGAGTCACGGGGGGATGGCGAGAGAACAGATGGCCGAAGACGCACGGGGGGTCCGACCTCTGGACCCGATCGACCGCACGATCCTGCGGCTGCTCCAGGAGGACGGCAGAGCGTCGATACGCTCCGTGGCCGAGCGGGTGCACGTCTCCCGGGCCAACGCGTATGCCCGGATCAACCGGCTCGTCGAGGACGGAGTGATCCGAGGATTCAGTGCCCGGGTCGACCACGAACGAGCCGGGCACGGCGCCTCCGCGTACATCACGCTCAAGATCGTCCAGAACTCGTGGCGCACCGTCCGGCAGAAACTCGTCACTCTTCCGGGTGTCGTCCATATCGCACTGGTCAGCGGGGACTTCGACGTCCTGCTGCTGGTGCACACGATCGACAACCGCAGCCTGCGCGAGCTGGTGCTCACCCGGCTCCAGGCGATCGAGGAGGTGCTGAGCAGCCGCACGCTGCTGGTCTTCGAGGAGACCGACCTGGTGGTCGGGGACTGGCCGCAGCAGGAGAACGGCCCGGGCGGGTACCCGACGATCTAGTGCCCCTCCCGGCAAGGTTTGCCCGCAACGGGGACGGCCATACGCACGCACCGCGGACGGCCGTACCGGATCCTGGGCCGGTACAGGCCCCGCCGTACACGGCTCACGGCCCTCGTCAGGACCGGGCGTCCGGCTGTGTCCGCAGTCCGTCGAAGGCCAGCCGCACGACCGCGTCCGCGACCTGCTCGGCCTGTACGGGGCCGCGGCTGTCCGGGCGGTACCACTCCACCACCGAGTTGATCATGCCGAACAGCAGCCGCGTGGCGAGCCGGGGCTCCACATCGGCGCGCAGGTCGCCCTCGGCGACGGCGGCCTTGAGCAGCGCGACCACCCGCTGGTCGAAATCCCTGCGCCGCTCCATCGCCCACCGCTCGGTGCCGGTGTTGCCGCGCACCCGCAGCAGCAAGGTGACGTACGGCAACTCCTCGACCAGCACGTCCGTGGTGCGCCGGGTGACGTACTCCAGCCGGTCCACCGCGCGGCCGGCGATCGCGCCGGGCTCGTCGAGGATGCCGAACAGGCCCTCCAGGGCGCGGCCGACCGCCCGGTTGAGCAGTTCCTCCTTGCCGCGTACATGGTGGTAGATCGAGGACTTGGAGATGCCCGCCGCCTGCGACAGGTGCTCCATGGACGTGCCGTCGTAACCGCGCTCGTTGAAGACCTCGACGGCCACGGCGAGCAGCGAGTCCGGTGTGTAGGTGTCGCGCTTGGGCATGGTCATGAGCAGACCACATCTCGTGCCGCCGCCGCACGCCGCCTCAGTTCCGGGCTGGGCGCGTACCGTCCGGTGGGGTACCAGGCGTGCAGGCCGTCCAGCAGGTCCCGCACGTAGGGCAGCGAGATCCGCTCGCCCCACTCCAGCGGTCCCAGCGGGTAGTTCACGCCCAGCCGCATCGCGGTGTCCACATCGTGCGCGGACGCCACCTCCCTGGCGACGGCGTCCAGCGCGAAGTCCACCAGCATCGCAACGGTGCGGGCGACCACCATGCCGGGCACGTCCCGGATGACGCTGACCTCCTTGCCCATGGCCTGGAACAGGCCGGTCGCCTCGGCGACGGCGTCGGCGTGCACCCCGGCGGTCGGCGCGATCGCCACCCTGGCGGCGGCCCGGTAGTCCAGCGCCAGGTCGAACTGGATCGACGGCTCGCCCGGCAGCCGCCCGTCGGCCAGGTGCACGCTGACACCGCCGGGCAGGACGAGCGCGCCCGGCGTCCCGGGCGCCGCCGGTTCCCGGCGCACCTCCACCCGCGCCTCCTCGGCGAGCGCGGCCAGTTCCGCGGCCGGGCCGAGCGCTCCGCGGACGGTGACGAACTGCGGCGCCATGGCCGCGTCGGCGGTGTGCGGCTCAGTGGCCGCCGCCACCTCGGCCGCGCTGTGGGCCGGGCCATACGGGAACCAGCCGCGCCCCGCCTTGCGGCCGAGCCGCCCCGACTCCACCAGCCGGCGCTGCGCCAGCGAGGGCCCGAACTTCGGATCACGGCCGTACGCCTCCCACACCGAGCGGGTGACCGCCTCGTTGACGTCCTGGCCGATCAGGTCGGTCAGTTCGAACGCGCCCATCGCGAAACCGCCGCTCTCGCGCAGCAGGGCGTCGATGGTGGCCGGGTCGGCGGCCCGCTCCTCGTAGACGCGCAACGCCTCGGCGTAGAAGGGGCGGGCAATGCGGTTGACCAGGAAGCCGGGGGTGTCGGTGCAGCGCACCGGGGTCTTGCCCCAGGCGGCGGCGAGTTCGAAGGCCGCGGTCACGGCGGCCGGGTCACCGGCCGCGCCCGCGACCACCTCGACCAGCGGCAGCAGCGGCGCCGGGTTGAAGAAGTGCAGCCCGACCAGCCGGCCCGGGCGGCGCAGGCCGCTCGCCACGGCGGTCACCGACAGGGAGGAGGTGTTCGTCGCCAGCAGGCAGTCGTCGGCGACCACCCGCTCCAGTTCGGCGAAGAGCCCCTGCTTGACGGCCAGGTCCTCGACCACGGCCTCCACGACGAGCCGGGCGGGCACCAGGTCGGCGACGGTCTCGGCCGCCGCAAGCCGGGCGAGTGCCGACGCGCGCTCCTGCGTGCCGAGCCGGCTCTTCTCGACCAACCGGTCCAGCCGGGCGGTGACCGCGGCCACGGCCGCACGGGCCCGGCCCGGCACGGCGTCGTGGACCAGGACGTGATGGCCGGCGACCAGCGCGACCTGCGCGATCCCCTGGCCCATGGTGCCCGCGCCGACGACGGCGACGGTGCTGGTCAGATCTGGTGCGGTCACGGTTGTTCTCTCCTCGCCGAGGTCGTCGACATCGTCCGCGGGACGGTCCGGGAAGTTGGACCGGCCGGCAAATGAAGGGCGGCGTCGCGGGCCGATGGCTCCCACCCTCCACTTGCGGGTCCGTCTTATCCACAGGCCGAGAAGTTCCTCTTGTCCCGACCGAACATTCGGTTAATGTAGCGGTGTCCCCGCCACTCAGCCCAGCTCGACGAGGAGTTGGTCCCATGCCCGCCGATCTCTCCACCGTGCTCCTGGTCGACCGCCACCGCGGCACCCTCGACCAGGCACTGGAGGCCGTCAGGACCCGCGCGTTCTGGTCACCGCACCCCGAGCACCCCAAGGCGTATCCCGACCCCGAGGCCGGCCGCGCCGCCTTCGAAGCGCGCCTCGGCGCCCGCTTCCCGCTCGACCAGCCGGGCACCGACGAATGGACCGGCGACGAGCACTCGCCGTACGGCATCGCGCTCGACATCCAGTACCCCCACCCCGATCCGGACGTGCTGCTGCCCGCCATGCGCGCGGCGATGCCGGCCTGGCGCGAGGCCGGTCCCGAGATCCGCGCCCTGGTCTGCCTGGAGATCATCACGCGGATCAACGCGCGGACCCAAGAGTTCGCGCACGCCGTGATGCACACCACCGGCCAGGCGTTCACCATGGCCCTCCAGGCCGGCGGCCCCCACGCGCAGGACCGCGGCGTGGAGGCGGTCGCGTATGCGTACATGGAGCAGGTCCGCACCCCGGAGACCGCGGAGTGGACCAAGCCGCAGGGCAAGCGGGACCCGATCGGCCTGCGCAAGACGTTCACCGCGGTGCCCCGCGGCATCGGCCTGGTCATCGGCTGCAACACCTTCCCGACGTGGAACGGCTATCCGGGCCTGTTCGCCTCCCTCGCGACCGGAAACGCGGTGCTGGTCAAGCCGCACCCGCAGGCCGTGCTGCCGCTCGCGCTGACCGTCGGGATCGCCCGCGAGGTGCTCGCCGAGGCGGGATACCCGCGGGATCTGGTCTGCCTGGCGGTGGACCGTCCGGGTGAAGGGCTCGCCAAGACCCTCGCGCTGCGCCCCGAGATCCGCCTCATCGACTACACCGGGTCCACCTCCTTCGGCGACTGGCTGGAGACCCACGCGCGGCAGGCCCAGGTCTACACCGAGAAGGCCGGCGTCAACACCGTGGTGATCGACTCCACCGACGACTACCGCGGCATGCTCGCCAACCTCGCCTTCTCGCTGTCCCTCTACAGCGGCCAGATGTGCACCACCCCGCAAAACCTGTTGATCCCCCGCGACGGCATCAGCACCGACCAGGGCCCCCGCAGTTACGACGAAGTGGTCGCCGACCTCGCCGCCGCCGTCGACCAACTCCTCGGCGACGACGCCCGGGCCAACGCCCTGCTCGGCGCCCTGGTCAACGCCGACGTGAAGTCCCGGCTCGACGCCGCCCCCGGCATCGGCGACGTGGCGCTCGCCTCCCGGGCGGTCACCCACCCCGACTTCCCGCACGCCGTGGTCCGCACCCCCGCGCTCATCTCGCTGGACGGCGCGAAGCCGGACGCCGAGTCCGCCTACCTGACGGAGTGCTTCGGGCCGGTCTCCTTCGCCGTGGCCGTCGACTCCACCGCCGACGCGCTGGAGCTGCTGCGCCGCAGCATCCGGGACAAGGGCGCCATGACCGTGGCCGGATACACCACATCCGCGCAGGTCGAACGGGCGCTGGAGGAGGTCTGCTTCGAGGAGTGCGCCCAGCTCTCCTTGAACCTCACCGGCGGGGTGTACGTCAACCAGACCGCCGCGTTCTCCGACTTCCACGGCTCGGGCGGCAACCCTGCGGCGAACGCCGCCCTGTGCGACGGAGCCTTCGTCGCCAACCGCTTCCGGATGGTGGAGGTGCGCCGCCCGGCCTGACCGGCGCCCCGGCCTGCCGCAAGTGGACCAGGGCAGGCCGGACCGGCGCCCGGCTCAGTGCGCCCGGCTCAGCTCAGCGCGCCCGGCCCGGCCCGCTCCGCCCCGGCACCAGCGGCGAGCGGGAGGTGGCCGCCCAGTGATAGAGCGCCATGCCCACACTGGTGGCGAGGTTGTAGCTGGAGACCTGCGCCCGCATCGGCAGCGACACCAGCGCGTCGGCCCGGTCGCGCAGCGCGGCGGAGACGCCGTGCCGCTCGGAGCCGAAGACCACGAGCGCGTCGTCGGGCAGGCCGGTGTCGCGGATGTCCTCGCCCTCCGGGTCGAGGACATAGCGGGGGCCCGGCGGCAGCTCGCCGGGGTCGGCGCGCTCGACCGCGGTGGCGTAGTGCAGCCCGGCGCCGGACCGTACGGCGTTGGGGTGCCAGGGGTCGAGGTCGCCGGTGGTCACGACCCCGGTGGCGGCGAAACCGGCGGCGAGGCGGATGACGGCACCGACGTTGCCGAGGTTGCGCGGGGAGTCCAGCACGACCAGCGGGGCGAGCCGGGGCAGGCGGTGCAGTTCGGCCAGGTTCGCGGCACGGTCCCGGCGGGCGGCGAGCGCGGCCACCCCGGTCGGGTGCACCCGGGGCACCAGTTCGCGCAACACCGGGCCCGGCACCTCGACGACCCGCTCGGCCAGTTCCGCGGCGAGGTCGGGCGCCAACTCGGCGGCCAGCCGCAGCAGCCCGGCCCGGTCGGTGGTCACGGCGACCCGTACGTCGGCGCCGAAGCGCAGCGCGTGCTTGAGGGCGTGGAAGCCGTCGAGCAGCACACACTCCGGGCCCGCCGCCGCCTGCCAGCGCCGCACCGCGGCCGCGCCGCTCCCAGGCCGCGCGGCCTCGTCCTCGGTCATGCGCTCAGCCTACGGGCCGGGCCAAGGTGTCCCGCCGGGCGAGCCCGTCCGGCGCCAACTCGCGGGCGGGGCGGCCGGCGAGGCGGGCCCGTCAGCTGACGGCGGACGGTGGCGGACCCACGGCGGGTTCGGCCAGGTCCTCGGCGCGCTGACCCGGGAGGGCCCCGGTGGCGCGCTCCCGGCCGCGGCGACGGCCGGTGATCCGGTGCTCGGCCCAGAGCAGGAACCCGGTCGGCAGGAAGACCGCGTCGGCGGAGACCATCGCGAGCGAGAAGAAGGGCAGGCCGAGCACCACGGCGATCGAGGCGTGCTCGATGATCATCCCGACCAGCAGCACGTTCTTCACCCGGCGGTTGAAGAGGGTGAAGGGGAAGGCGACCTGGACGATCACCGTGCCGTAGGTGATCAGCATGACCATGACGGCGTGACTCGCCAGCGTGTGGGACAGCGCCGGCCAGGGCGTGAAGTCGTCCAGGTGCAGCGGGTAGTACAGCGCGGTGCCGTCCTGCCAGCGGCTGCCCTGGATCTTGTACCAGCCGGCGGTGGAGTAGATCAGGCACACCTCGACGACGACCACGAGCATCGCGCCGTTGTGGACGACGTTGGCGATGACGTCGAGCACCGTGCGCGGCTCGCCGGGCGCGTAGCGGCGTACCGCCCACCACACCGCCTGCCCGACCCAGCAGGCCCAGAAGATCAGGTCCCAGCCGGTGCTGAGCTTGTCCCCGAACGACGCGGCGAGCAGCACGACGCCGAACACCGTCCACAGCGCGACGCCGACCGGATCGACGCCGGCGCGCGCCGCTCGAGCGCCCACCACCGGCGCCACGTCGGCGTTCGCGCCCCCGCCCAGGTCCGCGCCCGGGTCCCGGGCGCCGTCCTCCACCGCCGCGAGCGCCTCGGCCGTCTGTGCCGCCGCCCGGCGTCGCGCCCGGCGGCTGTCGAGCGACCAGACCAGGCCGCAGCGGGTGAAGGCGAGGTAGATCGCGATGATGTGGACCACGTTGTCGCCGCCGTCGCCCATGAAGACGCTGCGGTTCTGGAGCGACAGCACCCCGATCATGAACATCAGCGCGGACGTCCGCGTCCGCCAGCCCAGCAGCAGCGCCACGCTCGCCAGGATCGCGAAGGCGTAGCCGATCTCGAACCAGGCGCGGCTGTCGCTCCACATCAGCACGCTGAACGCGTGGTTGCCGGCCAGCAGCCGCTGCGCCAGGTCGAACCCCCAGGCACTGTGCGGGCCGTAGAGCGCGCCACGGTGCGGGAACTCCCGCAGCAGGTACAGCAGCCAGGTCAGTGACATGCCGACCCGCACCACCGCGCTCTGGTACGGGCCGATGGCACCGCCGGTGATCCGGGCCAGGCCGCGCGTGATGCCGCGGTCGAGCGCGGCGGTCACGCTCGCGTACGTGGGTGTCGCCGGGACGTGCCGGCCGGCGGGTGCCTCGGCGTGGGTACGGGGGGCGCTCATGAGGAAGTCCCCTGTCCCGACGAAGGGACGGTGGTCGGGCCGGGGCTGCTCGGGGTCGGGCCGGGAGCCGGCGTCGTGCCCGGGTCGACTGCCGTGCCGTTTCCGGCGGCGGAGTCGACGAGCCACCACGGCAGCGTCCGGTACTGGGTGGTGGGCGCGGACGCCCCGACGCTCCAGGACGGCTGCGCCACCGGGGTGGTGGCCGCGCGTGCCTGGATACGGAGCACGGTGCCGCCGTTCAGCTTCGGGCCGAGCCGCCCCTGGATGATGCGCTGGAGGTAGGTGCGGCTCAGGTCGCTGCTGTCACGCGAGGTCGACTGCTCCTGGGCGTCGTGGGTGTCCGTGTAGTAGCCCCACGCGCGGCGCAGTTCGTTCTGCTGCGTGTGGCTGGGCAGCGGGTCGTGCCGCATCGCCGCGATGTCCATGCCGGTCAGGTCCACCCAACCGGTGGTCTCGGTGCCGCCGCCGGACCTGTGCACCTCGGCGCGGGCCTGGATGTGGACGTTCTGCTGGAGCGGGTCAGGGGCGAACAGCTTCCAGTTCTGCTCGAACTCCGGGTAGATGTAGTCGTTGACGGCGGCAGCGTGCTCCTTGCTGAGCGTGTTCGACGGTGCCACGTACAAGAACACCATCCCCAGGTGGAACAGCGCGCCGACCGCGACCGCGCCGACCGTCACCGCCACGACTATCCGCCCGGGCAGCGACAGCGCCGCCACATTGGGCGGCGGCCCGTCCGTTGGCCCCATCCGTCTCTCCGCTCTCCGCTGCACCCGACGCATCCGACTGCCGCCCAGCACGCTAGCCACCCGGGGGCCCCGGCGGTGACCTTACCCAGTTATCCACAAGCGCAGGAACGGCTCTGCGAAACGGAAAGTCGCGTGAGCGCGCGGTGCTACAGGACGTAGCCCTCGGCGCCGCTGTCGTCGATCACCGGACGCCCGGCCGACTCCCAGTCGAGCATGCCGCCGCTGACGTTCACCGCGTCCACGCCCTGCCCGATCAGGTACTGCGTGACCTGTGCGGAGCGCCCGCCGACCCGGCAGACCACGTGGACGGTGCCGCCCTCGGGCAGTTCGGCGATCCGCGCGACGACCTCGCCCATCGGGATGTGCAGGGCGCCCTCGGCGTGCCCGGCGACCCACTCGTCGTCCTCCCGGACATCGAGGAGGGTCGCGTCGGCCGGAACCGCGGAGGCATCCACCGCGGGGAGCTGGGAGCGGAACATCGGACGCGGCCTCCTGGGACACGGGAATACGGAAGTACGGAATATGCGAACTACGAACTACGAACTACGGGAAAGCTACCTCAGCCGCCGGAAGCCCTGTGGACCAGTTCGGCGAGCCGCGCCTCGCGCTGCGAGACCTGCGTGAGCAACTGCTCGGCGATCTCGTTGAGCAGCGCGTCGGGGTCGTCGGGGGCGAGCTTCATCATCTGCCCGATGGCGCTCTCGTCGAGCTCCGCGGCCAGCGCGGCCAGCTTCTCCTTGCGCTCGGCGAGCCACTCCAGCCGGGCGTAGAGCACCTCGGCCTCGCTCGGCAGGTCCGCCACCGGCACGGGACCGGCGTCCCATTCCGCGGCCAGCTCCCGCAGCCCCTCCTCGTCGGCGTACGCGTACGCCTCGTTGACCCGCGCGATGAAGCCGCTGCGGCGCTCCTTCTCGGCGTCGTCCTGGGCGAGGTCGGGGTGGGCCTTGCGGACCAGCTCGCGGTAGAGCCGCTGGGCCTCCTTGCCCGGGCGCACCCGGCGCGGCGGGTTGGGGTCCTCCACCGGCCGCACCCCGTCGGCGCCCAGCAGACCGCCGAAGAGCTCCTCGACGCCGGGCATCGGCATCACCAGGGCGCGCGCCTCCCAGGCCCGCTCGATGTCGGCCCGCTCGCCGCTGTGCGCGGCGACGGCCTCCGCGATCAGCGCGTCCAACTCGTCCAGCCGCGCGTACATCGGGCCGAGCCGCTGGTGGTGCAGCCGGGAGAAGTTCTCCACCTCGACCCGGAAGGTCTCCACCGCGATCTCGAACTCGATCAGCGCCTGCTCTGCGGCACGCACCGCCTTCGCCAGCCGCTCCTGGCCCTCCGGGTCCACATGCGCGGCTCCGGCCGCGTCCGCGGCGTCCGCATCAGCGGTGGCGGACGGATCGGCGGAGGCGGCGGACGGGGCGGCAAACGGTCCGGGTCCGGAGGTGTTCGTCACCCGGATAGCGTAGGCCCTCTACGATCGATCTTCGCGGGAGCGCGGTCGCCCGCAGTCGTGGGCTACGCACCGGCCGGGGCCACAGGCGCGGACTTCCCGGGCGGACGGACCGGCCGCACAGGTCGCCCGTACGAGTCACCCGGCCAGGCAGACAGCCCAGGAAGGCCGCCCAGGCAGGCCGCACACGTCGCACCCGGCCGCGCGGCCGTTTCGGGCCCGGCGCCCCAGGCGTCGCCACCGCACCCGCAGCCGTCCCCCCGCGGCGGATCGCCGTCAGCGAACGAACCGTCACTATCCCGCGAGAGGGCGCCAATCCGGCCAATCGGTCGACCCGGTCGGCCGTTTCGTGCTTGCCTTGGGTGCCGACCCTACTCAGCGCGGAACCTCAGCGCCGGACCGCAGGTGCACGACGTTGGACGAGATCACCGGGCATCCAGATGCCATCGAACCGGACCACCACACCGACCGCTCCGACCGCACCGAGCCCTTGCCGGGTGCCGGCACAGCGGTGCC
>NZ_JACEGK010000160.1:0-14329 GCF_056859195.1 Streptomyces sp. NH27 | reverse complement strand
GTGTCGAGGGTGGCCCGCCGCGGGATGGCGGCGAACCCACCGGAGCGGACCACCTCGATACGCACGGGAGTTACGCCTCCTGGGTCTGCTCGCCGGGCTGCTGGCGCGGCAGTTCGGCGGTGCCGGGCGAAGCGGGGGAGCCGGTCGAACCGGAGGAGCCGGTGACGCCCACCGTGGCCCACGCGGACCGCACCGCCTGGTACTGCGTCCCCTCACCGTAACGCGCCTTCGCCGCCGCGGCCGTGGCCTCGGCGAACGTGGCGAAGTCCGCGTCGGAGGCGAGCGAGCCGCCGGTGAGGGTGTCGTACCAGATCTGCCCGGCCACCTCCCAGGCGTGCCCGCCGAGCGCGGTCGCGGCGAGGTAGAACGCGTGGTTGGGGATGCCGGAGTTGATGTGCACGCCGCCGTTGTCGTCCGAGCCGGAGACGTAGCCGGCCATGGTGCCCGGCTGCGGGTCCTTGCCGAGGTGCGGGTCGTCGTAGGCCGTGCCGGGGTCCTTCATGGAGCGCAGGGCGACGCCGTGCACGCCCGGGGCGAGCAGTCCGGCGCCGATCAGCCAGTCGGCCTGGTCGGCGGTCTGGCCGAGCGAGAACTGCTTGATCAGGCTGCCGAAGACGTCGGAGACCGACTCGTTGAGTGCGCCGGACTGGTCCTGGTAGTCGAGGTTCGCGGTGAACTGGGTGACGCCGTGGGTCAGTTCGTGGCCGATGACGTCGACGGGGATGGTGAAGTCGAGGAAGATCTTGCCGTCGCCGTCGCCGAAGACCATCTGCTCGCCGTTCCAGAAGGCGTTGTTGTAGCCCTCCAGGTAGTGCACGCTGGCGGTCAGCGGCAGCCCGCGGCCGTCGATGGAGTGTCGGGCGTACGCCTTGAGGTAGGTCTCGAAGGTGGCGCCGAGCCCGTCGTACGCGCGGTTCACGCTGGCGTCCTTGGACGGCTTCGCGCCCTCGGCGCGGACCTTGCGGCCGGGCAGGTCGTCCTTGTGCTTGGCGTCGTAGATCGTGCGCTGCGGTTGGTCGGAGGGCTCGGCCGGGGCTGCGGCGGAGCGGTCGGCGCCGACCGGTCCGATCGCCGCGTGGAGCTGCCGCCGGGTCCGCTGCCGGGCGTCGTGTTCCAGGGTGTGGCGCGCGGGGGCGGACAGCTCGGGGTCGTCGGACCGGGCGAGGCGGTCCAGGATGTGCGGCGGCACGATCGTGCAGAAAACTCCCATAAGCGAAATGTGGCAGATCGGGCACTCTCTGTCACCGTTTTCCGGCGTACACCACGGGAACGAGGGAATCGCCGGGACCGGGGTGGACACCCCGGTCGTCTTGCATGCTGAGAGGAAGTACGCACCGGCTGCGTCTTCCGTCCGTGATTCGGCTAGGGTCGGTCTCATGCGTTTCGGGCTGCTTCTCCTTAGCTGCCGCGGCGAGGGCCTGTAGTCGTAGGCCGACCCCCTCCCCGCGGAGTTTGGGCGTTCCCAAGCCGTCGGCCGCCCCGCGCGGACCCCCGAGGAGAGCCACCCCGATGAACACGCAGCCCAGCAACGACCGTATCGGCCGTGCCACGCCGATCACCGCCGCGACCGTCACCCAGCGCGCGACCTCGATGCCGATCCACAAGTACGGCCGGTACGAGCAGGTCGACATCCCGGACCGCACCTGGCCGGCCGCCCGCGTCACCAAGGCCCCGCGGTGGCTGTCCACCGACCTGCGCGACGGCAACCAGGCACTGATCGACCCGATGTCGCCGGCCCGCAAGCGGGAGATGTTCGACCTGCTGGTGCGGATGGGCTACAAGGAGATCGAGGTCGGCTTCCCCGCTTCCGGCCAGACCGACTTCGACTTCGTGCGCTCCATCATCGAGCAGGACGCGATCCCGGACGACGTGACGATCTCCGTCCTGACCCAGTCGCGCGAGGAACTGATCGAGCGGACCGTCCAGTCGCTGGTCGGCGCCCGCAAGGCGACCGTCCACCTGTACAACGCGACCGCGCCGGTCTTCCGCCGGGTGGTCTTCCGCGGCAGCCGCGACCAGGTGCGGCAGATCGCGGTGGACGGCACCCGGCTGGTGGTGGAGTACGCCGACAAGATCCTCGGCCAGGACACCGTCTTCGGCTACCAGTACAGCCCGGAGATCTTCACCGACACCGAGCTGGACTTCGCGCTGGAGGTCTGCGAGGGCGTGATGGACGTCTGGCAGCCCGAGGACGGCCGCGAGATCATCCTCAACCTGCCGGCCACGGTGGAGCGCTCCACCCCCTCCACGCACGCCGACCGGTTCGAGTGGATGTCGCGGAACCTGTCCCGGCGCGACTACGTCTGCCTGTCGGTCCACCCGCACAACGACCGGGGCACCGCGGTGGCCGCCGCCGAACTGGCGCTGATGGCCGGCGCGGACCGGATCGAGGGCTGCCTGTTCGGGCAGGGCGAGCGGACCGGCAACGTGGACCTGGTCACGCTGGGGATGAACCTGTTCAGCCAGGGCGTCGACCCGCAGATCGACTTCTCGCAGATCGACGAGATCCGCCGCACCGCCGAGTACTGCAACCAGATGGAGATCCACCCGCGCCACCCCTACGCGGGCGACCTGGTCTACACGTCCTTCTCCGGCTCCCACCAGGACGCCATCAAGAAGGGCTTCGAGGCGATGGAGGCCGACGCGGCCGCCCAGGGCAGGACGGTCGACGAGATCGAGTGGGCGGTGCCCTACCTGCCGATCGACCCCAAGGACGTCGGCCGCTCCTACGAGGCCGTGATCCGGGTCAACTCGCAGTCCGGCAAGGGCGGCATCGCCTACGTGCTGAAGAACGACCACAAGCTGGACCTGCCGCGCCGGATGCAGATCGAGTTCTCGCGGATCATCCAGAACAAGACCGACACCGACGGCGGCGAGGTCACCCCGGCGCAGATCTGGGCGATCTTCCAGGACGAGTACCTGCCCACCCCGGACCGCGCCTGGGGCCGGATCGCGCTGCGCTCCGCCCAGACCTCCACCTCCAGCGACGGCACCGACGCGCTGACCGTCGGCGCCGAGGTGGACGGCGTGCCCACCACCCTGACCGGCACCGGCAACGGCCCGATCTCGGCGTTCTTCGACGCGCTGGGCGCCGTCGGGGTGGACGCCCGGCTGCTGGACTACTCCGAGCACACCCTCAGCGAGGGCGCGTCCGCGCAGGCCGCCTCGTACATCGAGTGCGCCATCGACGGCCGCGTGATGTGGGGCATCGGCGTCGACGCCAACACCACCCGCGCCTCGCTCAAGGCCGTCGTCTCCGCCGTCAACCGCGCGGCCCGCTGATCACCCGTCAATCCCGCGTGACCGCCGGCCGCGATGCCGGGCTGTCCCGGTCCCGTTGACGGGGCCCGCTCCCGCCCCCGTCAACGGGCGGCCGGCGCTCACGCACCCGGGTGATTTCCGGCGGCCGGCCGATGTCCGCGCCGGGCTCCCGGCCGCCGCGTTCCTACGGTGGCGGACATGTCCCTCAAACCCATGTCCGCCAAGCGCCTCGCGTTCCCGAGGCACGGACGACCCGCACCCGCGATCCTCACGGCCGCGGCCGTGGCCGCCGCCCTGCTGGGCGCCGCCACGGCCGGGCCCGCCGCCGCCCGCGCCGTGGACCCGGCGCTGCCGCCGCCCGTGCCCGCCCACGAGCAGACCGCCCACGAGCAGGTCGCCGAGGTGCTGCCGCACACCCACTGCGTGCTCACCCTGCACCGCGCGGACGCCCCCACCGCCCGCTGCGGCGCCGCCGCCGACACCCGCGAGGCCCGCACCGGCACCCTGCTGATGACCTGGTACACCGGCGCCGCGTACACCGGCGGTGCCACCGACATCCGCGGCGACGCCGGGAGTTGCGACGCCGGCGGGGTGGGCGTCTTCGACATCTCCGGCAGCCTCGGCCGCAGTTGGGACCACGCGATCTCGTCCTTCCGCGACTACGGCGGCTGCGCGGTCGTCGAGGGCTGGGACGGCGCCGGATACGCGGGCGAGACCCGCACCTGGGTCGGCGATCAGCTTTACCTGGGCGCCGATTGGGACCACCGGATCTCCTCGCTCGTGGTGCACGGCTGACGGGCGGAACCGCCGGAACCGGCGCCGCGGCACCCGCCGGAACACCGCCGGAACACCCGCCCAGGTGAATTGCCCTCGTACGCGGTACTGACTGGACCTGTCCACTGTGGCTAACATCACGCTGTACGGCACCGTGGCCGCTGCGCACGATCGGGCCGTTGCGGATGTGTACCGGGACGAGGACGGCCGGAGGGTGCGATGAGACTGGGGCCTATCTGGGGTGTGCGCACGGCCTGGCACACCGAGGACGACGGCGAGTTCTACTGCCCCGAGTGCGGCGGCGACCGCGCGTACCACCGCAGAACCGGCACCCGCAGGCTCACGGTGCTCAACGTGCCGCTGCTCGCCCGGGGTCCGGCCGGCACCGTCATCGAGTGCACCGCCTGCCACCAGCAGTACGGCTCCGAGGTGTTGCTCTGCCCGACCACCACCCGCTTCGCCGCGATGCTGCGGGACGCGGTGCACACCATCGCGCTCGCGGTGCTCACCGCGGGCGGCGGCACCGCCAAGCCCACCCGGGAGGCCGCGGTCGGCGCGGTGCGCGCCGCGGGCTTCACCGACTGCACCGAGGACCAACTGCTCGGCCTGCTCGCCGCGATCGTCGCCGACGAGGGCCGGTTCCGCCACTCCGACGAACTCGGCCCCGACTCCTTCGCCGAGGCCGTCGACGGCTGCGGAAGCTGGCTGTCGATCGAGCTGCACGAAGCGCTGGAGCCGCTCGCCGACCACCTCGCGCCCCAGGGCCGCGAGCGGGTGCTGCTCGAAGGCGCGCACATCGCGCTCGCCGACGGGCCCTACCTGCCCGCCGAGCGGGACGTGCTGGAGGCGATCGGCCGCTGCCTGTCGCTGCACACCGACGACATCGACCGCCTGCTCAGGGCGGCCGCCACGGCCGCGTAGGGCGTACCCGCGGCCGCCACGGCCGCGTCAGGCGTACGCACCCGCGCCCGCCCCCTACTCCCCGCGGAGCACCGGACCCCGCCGGTCGCCCCGGGGAGCAGCGCGTTCTCGGCCGCGGGCCCGACGAGGGCGGCACCGTCGCGGCGGGGGCTGGAGTGCGCCGCCCGCCGGGTCGGAGAATCGTTCCCCCAGGGCGCGTCGCGGTAGGCGAGAATGGACGGCATGAGTCTGTTCCGCGACGACGGCATCGTGCTGCGCACCCAGAAACTGGGCGAGGCGGACCGGATCATCACCCTGCTGACCCGCAGGAACGGCCGGGTGCGCGCGGTGGCCCGCGGGGTGCGGCGCACCAAGTCGAAGTTCGGCGCCCGGCTGGAGCCGTTCAGCCATGTCGACGTGCAGTTCTTCACCCGGGGCGGGGAACTCGTCGGCCGCGGGCTGCCGCTGTGCACGCAGGGCGAGACCATCGCCCCGTACGGCGGCGCCATCGTCACCGACTACGAGCGCTACACCGCGGGCACCGCGATGCTGGAGACCGCCGAGCGCTTCACCGACCATGAGGGCGAGCCCGCCGTGCAGCAGTACCTGCTGCTGGTCGGCGCGCTGCGCACCCTCGCCGCGGGCGAGCACGAGTCGCGGCTGGTGCTGGACGCCTTCCTGCTGCGCTCGCTCGCCGTCAACGGCTACGCACCGAGCTTCGACGACTGCGCCCGGTGCGGAATGGCCGGACCGAACCGGTTCTTTTCGGTCGGCGCGGGAGGAGTCGTCTGCGGCGAGTGCCGGGTGCCCGGAAGCGTCGTACCCTCACGGGAGGCACTGGAACTGCTCGGCGCGCTGCTGGGCGGCGACTGGGAGACCGCGGACGCCTGTGAGCCGCGCCACTGCCGCGAGGGCAGCGGGCTGGTGGCGGCCTACCTCCAGTGGCACCTGGAGCGCGGACTGCGGTCGCTGCGCTTCGTGGAGAAGTGAGGCACCGCACACCCGCGGTCGCGCGCCGCATGGAGCGCACCTACTGCACCGACCGAACGCACCGCACCTGCTGCACCGACCGCACCTCATGATCGACGACGACCTGCCACGACCTGTCGGGAGACGTACCACCATGGCACGACGCGGGATTCTCACCCGTCACCGGAAGACCTACCGCACGCCCGAGCCCCACCCCTCCGGCGCCCGCCCGCCGAAGATCCCGGGCGAGCTGGTCCCCAAGCACGTCGCCCTCGTGATGGACGGCAACGGCCGGTGGGCGACCGAGCGCGGGCTGCCGCGCACCGAGGGCCACAAGGTCGGCGAGGGCGTCGTGCTCGACGCGCTGAAGGGCTGCCTGGAGATCGGCGTCAAGAACCTGTCGCTGTACGCCTTCTCCACCGAGAACTGGAAGCGTTCGCCGGATGAGGTGCGCTTCCTGATGAACTTCAACCGGGACGTGATCCGCCGCCGCCGCGACGAGATGAACGAACTCGGCATCCGCATCCGCTGGGTGGGCCGGATGCCGAAGATGTGGAAGTCCGTGGTGCAGGAGCTCCAGGTCGCCCAGGAACAGACGGTCGACAACGACGCGATGACGCTCTACTTCTGCGTGAACTACGGCGGCCGCGCCGAGATCGCCGACGCCGCGCAGGCGCTGGCCCGCGACGTGGCCGCGGGCCGGCTCGACCCGTCCAAGGTCAACGAGAAGACCTTCGCGAAGTACCTCTACTACCCCGACATGCCCGACGTGGACCTCTTCCTGCGGCCCAGCGGCGAGCAGCGCACCTCCAACTACCTGCTGTGGCAGAGCAGCTACGCGGAGATGGTCTTCCAGGACGTGCTCTGGCCGGACTTCGACCGCCGCGACCTGTGGCGGGCCTGCCTCGAATACGCCCAGCGCGACCGCCGCTTCGGCAGCGCGCAGCAGTAGGGCGCCTTCCGGCGGAACGGGGCGCCCTTGTGGGAGAGGGCGCCCGATCGCGTTGCGCGGGGGGACGCCTCCCCGGCGCCTCTGTGGGGCGGCTTCTCCGCGAGGTCGATGCCGAGCCGGTCGCGGAAGCCGTGTTCGCCCGCCGGGGCGGCATGATGGAATCCACCGTGCTGGCCGGGTTCCGTCCTTGGTTTCCATGTATTGGCACGATCGCTCTTCGCCTCTGGCATTCTGATTCTGACGAACAGTCATCGATGCTCTGGGGGGGGGGCGGCATTGTCCACACCCGGTTCCTCGGGCCCGCCCACGGCGCCCTCCTCGAACCCCGGTCAGCCGTCGCCGCCACGCGGGGGCGGGCATCGCAGCGCGATGATCGCCACCCTGGTGAGCGGGGTCTGCGTGATCATCGCGGCGGTCATCACCGGCTTGATGACCGGGCCCTCGTCGCATGGCGGTTCCAGCGCGCCGGGGAGCCGGCTGGACGCCGACGCGGCTGCGCGGCCGAGTGCAGACCCGACCGGTTCGCCGCAGGCGTCGGGCACGCCGTCGCCGGTCGAGCGGTGGACGAACGCGCCGCACCAGGAGGAGATGAAGGGTGGCGGCATCGACATGGACGCCTGGCCGCAAGATCGGAGCGGCGTGGTCGATGTCGGCCCCGAAGTCGTGACGGGGAACACGTACTGGCGCGACTTCGAAGCGTTCAACGGTGCCGGCATCGTCTCGTACGGCGTCGTGCAGCCGACTCCTGCGCAGTGCCGGGACCGGCTGAGCACAGGCGGCAGCCGGACAGCCGCCCTGGACAAGACCACCTACTACTGCGTCTCGACGTCGGAGCGGGATCTGGTCATGTTCCAGGTACTGGCGATCAACACCCACTCCGTGTCGCTCAACGGTTTCGTGCTCGCCGACCACACCCCTCCTGCTGCCTGACCGCGGGACTTGGGCCCCGAAGCCCCCGAACGCGGGACTCCCCCCGGCGGCGGGTGCCGTCGGGGGGAGCCTGGGCCGTACGTGCGCGGCCGCGCGGGTGTGTGGGCTCAGCAGCCCAGCAGCCGGGAGCCGAGGTACGCCTCGACCTGGTCCAGCGAGACGCGCTCCTGCTTCATCGTGTCGCGCTCGCGCACCGTGACCGCGTTGTCGTCGAGGGTGTCGAAGTCGACGGTGACGCAGAACGGCGTGCCGATCTCGTCCTGGCGGCGGTAGCGGCGGCCGATCGCGCCCGCGTCGTCGAACTCGATGTTCCAGTTCTTGCGGAGCGCGGCGGCCAGGCCCTTCGCCTTCGGCGAGAGCTGCGGGTTGCGGGACAGCGGCAGCACCGCGACCTTGACGGGCGCCAGCCGCGGGTCGAGCCGCATGACGGTCCGCTTCTCCATGACGCCCTTGGCGTTGGGCGCCTCGTCCTCGTTGTAGGCGTCGAGCATGAACGCGAGCATGGCGCGGTTGACGCCGGCCGCCGGCTCGATCACGTACGGGAACCAGCGCTCGCCGGCCTCCTGGTCGAAGTACGACAGGTCCTGGCCGGACGCCTTCGCGTGCGAGGACAGGTCGAAGTCGGTGCGGTTCGCGACACCTTCGAGTTCGCTGAACTCCTGGCCGCCGAACTGGAAGCGGTACTCGATGTCGGCGGTGCGCTTGGAGTAGTGGGAGAGCTTCTCCTTCGGGTGGTCATACCACCGGATGTTCTCCTCGCGGATGCCGAGGCCGGTGTACCAGTTCCACCGCTCCTCCATCCAGTACTCGTGCCACTTCTCGTCCTCGCCCGGCTTGACGAAGAACTCCATCTCCATCTGCTCGAACTCGCGGGTGCGGAAGATGAAGTTGCCGGGCGTGATCTCGTTGCGGAACGACTTGCCCATCTGGGCGATGCCGAACGGCGGCTTGCGCCGGGCGGTGGTCTGCACCTGGGCGAAGTTCACGAAGATGCCCTGCGCGGTCTCGGGCCGCAGGTACGCCACCGAGCCGGCGTCCTGGGTCGGGCCGAGGTGGGTCTGGAGCATGCCGGAGAACTGCTTGGGCTCGGTGAAGGCGCCCTTGGTGCCGCAGTGCGGGCAGTTGATGTCGGCCAGGCCGTTCGCGGGCAGCTTGCCGTGCTTCGCCTCGTACGCCTCCTCCAGGTGGTCGGCGCGGTAGCGCTTGTGGCAGGAGGTGCACTCGGTGAGCGGGTCGGAGAAGGTGGCCACGTGGCCGGAGGCGACCCACACGTCGGGTGCGAGGATCACCGACGAGTCGAGTCCCACCACGTCGTCACGCGAAATCACCATGGAGCGCCACCACTGGCGCTTGATGTTCTCCTTGAGCTCGACGCCGAGCGGTCCGTAGTCCCAGGCGGCCTTGGAACCGCCGTAGATCTCACTGCTCGGGAAAACGAAGCCACGGCGCTTGCTCAGGCTGACGATGGTGTCGATCTTGTCGGCGGCCACGGTGCTCTCTTCAGTGCGACGGGGGGGTTCAGTCGTCCCAGATTACCGGCGGGTGTGGGGCCCATATCAAATCCGTTCCCGTCGGCGGCCGCCCGGCGCGGTCCGGTTCGGCGGAGAGTGAGCAATAATTGACAATGGTTTCCACTTATCCGGACCGTGGTGATCGGGCCGGGGCTGGCACAATGGGCCGCCCGGACAGGTGCGCGAGACGCACCCGGGGCGATCGAGAAGACCGGTCGGACCGGGAAGACCGAGAAGGAGGCAATCGGTGGACAGCACCAAGCAGCCGGTGCGCGGCCGCTCCACCCGCCAGCGCGCCGCGGTCGCGGCGGCCCTCGACGAGGTCGACGAGTTCCGCAGCGCCCAGGACCTGCACGATCTGCTGAAGCACCGCGGCGACTCGGTGGGCCTGACCACGGTCTACCGCACCCTCCAGTCCCTCGCCGACGCCGGCGAGGTCGACGTGCTGCGTACCGGCGACGGGGAGTCGGTCTACCGCCGCTGCTCCGGCGGCGGCCACCACCATCACCTGGTCTGCCGCGGCTGCGGCAAGGCGGTGGAGGTCGAGGGGCCGGCCGTCGAGAAGTGGGCCGAGTCGATCGCGGCCGACCACGGGTTCGTGGACGTCGCGCACACGATGGAGATCGTCGGCACCTGTGGGGAGTGTGCGGAGGGCGAGCGCCCCGGCGTATCCGGCTGACCCGCGGTCTGCGGGTTCGTCTCCGTGGGTGCGTGGGTGCGTGGGTGTGCCGGCGGGCGGATCATCGGCCGACCGGATAATCGGTTGGCCGTCCGTGGCCGCCGGGGAACACTGGTGCCGTGGCTTCCGACCCGCACCCAGACCCGTACGTAGACGCCGCCGCGCTCTACGACCTGCTCAACCCGTGGGACCCCGACGTGTACCCCGGCGACCGCTTCTACAGCGAGCTGATCGCGGCGGCGGGCTCCGTGCTGGACGTCGGCTGCGGCACGGGCGCGATGCTGCACAGGACGCGGGCCGACGGGCACCCGGGGCGGCTGGTCGGGCTGGACCCGGATCCGGTCGCGCTGGCCCGGGCCCGGCGCCGTACCGACGTCGAGTGGGCCGAGGGGACCGCGGCGGGTGCGGCCTGGGACGGGGAGTTCGACCTGGCGGTGATGACCGGGCACGCCTTCCAGTTCCTGGTGGCCGACGCGGAGATCCGCGCCTCGCTCGCGGCGGTGCGGGCCGCGCTGCGCCCCGGCGGGCGGTTCGCCTTCGAGACCCGGCATCCGCAGGCGCGGGCGTGGGAGGAGTGGAACCCCGCGAACGCCGCCGACCTCACCGGCCCGGACGGCCGGCCCTTGCGGGTTTGGCACCAGGTGGACTCCGTGGCCGGCGGCGTCGTCGCCTTCCACGGCACCACCGCCGCGCCCGACGGCACGGTGCTGCGGGTGGACCGGGCCGAGCTGCGCTTCCTCGACCTCGCCGACCTCAACTCCCGTCTGGCCGAGGCCGGTTACGAGATCGAGGCGCAGTACGGCGACTGGGCGCGCGGACCGGTAGACGCCGGCAGCCGGGAGATCGTCACGCTCGCGCGGCGCCCGGTCGGATCGGCGTAGGGTCGGTGACCATGCGCTTACTCGTACTCGGCGGCACCTCGTTCGTGGGCCGCGCCATTGTCGACGCCGCCCTGGCGACCGGGGCCGAAGTGACCTTGTTCAGCCGGGGGAAGACCGGGGCGGAGCTGTTCCCGGATGTGCCCCGGCTGGTCGGGGACCGCGACAGCGGGGACTACACGGCGCTGGGGCAAGGGAGTTGGGACGCCGTGGTCGACGTCAGCGGCTATCTGCCGCGGCACGTCGGGCAGTCGATGGACGCGCTCGGTGACCGGGTCGGACGGTATCTGTTCATGTCCAGCCACGCGGTGTACCGGCGCGACGGCATCGCGCCCGGCTCCGACGAGGACACCCCGCGCCGCCCGGCGATCCGCGACACCGAGGAGCTGAGCGAGGAGACGTACGGCCCGCTGAAGGTCGCCTGCGAGGACGACGTCACCGCGCGGTACGGCGACCGGGCCACGATCGTGCGGCCCGGGAAGGTGGCCGGGCCCTACGACTCGTCCAGCGCCTTCCCCTACTGGGTGCGGCGGGCCGCCCGCGGCGGCCGGATCGCGGTGCCGGGCGACCCGCGCCAGCCGGTGCAGCTGGTCGACTCGCGCGACCTCGCCCGGCTGGTGGTCCGGCTGCTCGCCGACGACCGCCCCGGCGCCTTCCACGCGGTCGGCCCCGCCGAGCCGACCACCCTCGGCGCCCTCATCCACACCTGCGCCCGCGTCGCCGGCACCGAGGTCGAACTCGTCCCCGTGCCGTCGTCCACCGCGCCGCTGCCCGCGATGTTCCCGCTGATCCGGCCCAACTGGCCGACCCAGCAACGCGATCCCTCCCGCGCCCGTGCCGCCGGACTGCCCGCGACCCCGCTGGCCAGCACCGCCGCGGACGTGCTCGCCTGGGACCGCGAACGCGGCGAGCCCCCGCTGAAGTACACGTTCACGCCGGAAGAGGAGCGCGCGGTCCTGGCCGCGCACGCCAAGGACTTCCAGCACCCGGGATTGCCGGGCGCGCGCACGGACGGCTGATCGGACGGATGCCCGGGGGACGGTGTGCCTGAGCACGGGGACGGCGCGCCCTTCGCGCCGATCAGCACCTTGGCCGGACTCCTCCAGCGCGGCCGGGGGTTGGGCGCGATCGAAGTCGTACGCGCGGCAACCGCACCCGAAGGCCGTTCGGAGGCGGCCGAGTTGGTGTACAGCCTGCTCCGGACCGACTGGCGATGGGACGCGGTGGATGACCGTGCTCTTTACCTCGCAAGACTGGTAAGGGAGTTGGCGCTTCCTCTCGAACCGCTGACGGAGGCGCTCGCGGCGCCGGGAGCGGATGACCCGTACGGTTGGGAGCGGGCGTCGGACGTGCTGGAGCTGTTGGCGCGGGGCGGCTCCGAGCAGGCCCGGGAGGCGCTGCGGACCTATGTTGCGCGGGGCGAGCACTGGCAGGACGTGCTGGTGTCCGTGGCGGCGAGTTGGCCGGTGGAGTGGTGGGAGGACCTCGCCGCGGTGGCGGGCAGCCGACTCGCGGGCGGAGAACCGGAGTTGTGGCGCGCGGCGCCCTGGGCGCGCTGGCGTGAGTGCGGGACTTTGACCACTGCGGGTAGCCGCCCCCGCGCGGCACGTCCCCGGGCCGACGGGTCCGGGGAGGCGTCATCGGAGCTGACCGGCGGCCAACTGCTGGCGCTGCTCGCCGATCCCGGGCAGCCGGACCGGGTGAAGTCCGGCGTCCTGCGTGCGCTTTCCAGGCGCCCACCGGAACCGGGCCTGATCCCGCTGGTTCCCTCGCTCCGCTCATCCGTCAGGGTGCCCCACGGGCCTTCCGTGGGTGAGGAGTTGCCGCTTCCGATGCTGAGCGCGGCGGTCTGCGCCCTCGGCCCGCTCGCGGTGCCCGCCGCGCGGGAGTGGGCAGCCGACCGGCGCGAGTGGCTGGCCTGGATCGGGTGCACCGTGCTGGCCGCGGACGGCGAGGAACGCGATCTGCCCTTGCTGGCGGCGGAGTTGGCGGTGTCCTGGTCGCGCCGTGAATGGTGCGGGCCGAGTCGGCTGGCGGACGGACTGGCTCGGTTCGGCCCGCTCGCCACCGATGCGTTGCCGGTGCTGCGCCGGTTCTGGCTGCACACCCCGCACAGTTACGAGCGGCCCGCCTATCTCAGCGCGGTTGCCGCGATCGATCCCTCCGGGTCCGGCCTTGACCCTGCCCACGCCGAGTCCCTGTGGGACTGCGAGTCCACCGGCCGCCTGCTCGGAGTGGCCTCCGCACCGGACTGCCCCGAGGTGCGCGCCCGGCTCGCCCGGCTGCGGGACGACCCGATGGAGGAGCCCGAGGTCCGTACCGCCGCCAGGCGGCGCTTCGTGGAGCTGACGGAACCGGGCGGCGCGGCCGGATAGCGCGCCGACCGTAATGCCGCCCGGTGAGCGCACGGGGACGCCGCGCCCGGCGGAGCCTCAGCGTTCGCTGTCCAGGTGCTTCATCTGCGCCTCGTCGTACCGCGTGCCGGAGGCCGCGCCGGCCGGGACCGCCGCCTCGATCGCGGCCAGTTCGGCGGCGTCGAAGGTGACGTCGAGGGCGCCCAGGGACTCGGTGAGGCGGTCCCGGCGGCGGGCGCCGATCAGGGGCACGATGTCGTCGCCGCGCGAGAGCACCCACGCGATGGCGGCCTGCGCGACGGTGACGCCCTTGCCGTCGGCGACCTTGCGCAGCGCCTCGACCAGGGCGAGGTTGCGGTCGAGGTGGTCGCCGGAGAAGCGCGGGTTGCTGTTGCGGAAGTCGGTCGGGTCGGTGCCGCGCTCCTTCGTCCAGTGGCCGCTGAGCAGGCCGCGGGAGAGCACCCCGTACGCCGTGACGCCGATGCCCAGTTCGCGGGCGGTGGGCAGGACGGCCTCCTCGATGCCGCGTGAGAAGAGGCTGTACTCGATCTGGAGGTCGCAGATCGGCGCGGTGGCCGCGGCCCGGCGCAGGGTGTCCGCGCCGACCTCGGACAGCCCGATGTGCCGCACCCGCCCGGCCTCGACCTCCTCGGCGATCGCGCCGACGGTCTCCTCGATCGGCACGTCGGGGTCGACCCGGGCGATCCGGTAGACGTCCACGTGGTCGGTGCCGAGCCGGTTGAGGGAGTAGGCGAGGAAGTTCTTCACCGCGGCGGGCCGGCCGTCGTATCCGCCCCAGCCGCCGCCGGCGTCCCGCAGAGCGCCGAACTTGACGCTGATCGCGGCCTGTTCGCGGCTGCCGGGGCGGGCGCGCAGGGCGTCGCGGATCAGCAGTTCGTTCAGCCCCATCGCGTAGAAGTCGCCGGTGTCGAGCAGGGAGATGCCCGCGTCGAGGGCGGCGTGGATGGTGGCGACGGACTCGGCGTCGTCGGTCGGGCCGTAGACCGCGGACATGCCCATGCAACCGAGGCCGATGGCCGAGACGGTGGGGCCGGTGGTGCCGAGAGTGCGGGTGCGCATCGAGGACTCCTCGTGGTGACGGGTGGGGTGGGGGTCATGAG
>NZ_JACEGK010000159.1:0-14372 GCF_056859195.1 Streptomyces sp. NH27 | reverse complement strand
AGATGAGGGCTCCCACCCACTTGATGGGGTAAGGCTCCCAGTAGACGACTGGGTTGATAGGCCGGATGTGGAAGCCTCGTGAGGGGTGGAGCTGACCGGTACTAATAGGCCGAGGGCTTGTCCATGTGTGCTCGCGTCCACTGTGTAGTTCTGAAACAACCAGCTACCACCCACCCCCTGCCCTTTCTGGGTTGGGTTGGTGTGTGGGGTGTGGATGGTTTCATAGTGTTTCGGTGGTCATAGCGTTAGGGAAACGCCCGGTTACATTCCGAACCCGGAAGCTAAGCCTTTCAGCGCCGATGGTACTGCAGGGGGGACCCTGTGGGAGAGTAGGACACCGCCGAACAAATATTGAGGCCCGGCCTCGGATCATGTATCCGAGGCCGGGCCTTTGCCATTTGTGGGCCTGGGGTAGAGTCGGCCCGCAACGTCCGCACGTACAACGGCAGGTCCGCACGTGCCGGCAGACACGTATACGTACACGCACATACAGCAGGAGGGGCCCCGGTGGAGGTCCAGGAGACACGGGTGCAAACGGATCGGATCTTCACGATCCCCAACATCCTGAGTATGGCGCGCCTGGTCGGCGTTCCGGTGTTCCTGTGGCTGATTCTGTGGCCCGAGTTCGGCGGGCCGAAGGTGGACGGGTGGGCACTCCTGGTGCTCGCCTTCAGCGGGGTGAGCGACTACCTCGACGGCAAGTTGGCCCGGCGCTGGAATCAGATCAGCGAACTGGGCCGGGTGCTGGACCCGGCCGCGGACCGGCTGTATGTGCTGACCACCCTGGTGGGCCTGACCTGGCGTGGCATCCTGCCGCTGTGGATCACCGTGCTGCTGCTGGCCCGTGAGGTCATGATGGCCGTGATGCTGCTGATTCTGCGGAGGCACCGCTACGGCCCGCCCCAGGTGAACTTCATCGGGAAAGCGGCTACCTTCAACCTCATGTACGCCTTTCCGCTGCTGCTGTTGAGCGACGGGAGCGGATGGCTCGCGAGTCTGGCGACTGTTTTCGGCTGGGCGTTCGCGGGTTGGGGTACAACCCTGTACTGGTGGGCAGGGTTCCTCTATGTGGTGCAGGTCCGGCGACTTGTCAGGGCGGACGCCACGGCTGGCTGAGTCACGAGGAGGACGTTTCCGACATGAAGGCGGTTGTAATGGCCGGCGGCGAGGGCACACGCCTTCGCCCAATGACGTCGAGCATGCCGAAACCGCTGCTGCCGGTGGTGAATCGCCCCATCATGCAGCACGTTCTCAATCTACTCAAGCGGCATGGGCTCACCGAGACGGTGGTCACTGTCCAGTTCCTCGCGTCCCTGGTGAAGAATTACTTCGGGGACGGCGAGGAAATGGGCATGGAGCTCTCCTATGCCAACGAGGAAAAACCGCTGGGTACGGCCGGAAGTGTCAAGAACGCCGAGGAGGCGCTCAAGGACGACGCCTTCCTGGTGATCTCCGGCGACGCGCTCACGGATTTCGACCTGACCGAGCTCATCGAATTCCACAAGGAGAAGGGCGCACTGGTCACGGTGTGCCTGACCCGGGTGCCGAACCCGCTGGAGTTCGGTATCACCATCATCGACGACGACGGAAAGGTCGAGCGGTTCCTGGAGAAGCCGACCTGGGGCCAGGTCTTCTCCGACACCGTGAACACCGGCATCTACGTCATGGAGCCGGAGGTGTTCGACTACGTCGAGCCCGACGTGCCCGTCGACTGGTCCGGCGATGTCTTCCCGCAGCTCATGAAGGAGGGCAAGCCGATCTACGGCTTTGTCGCCGAGGGCTATTGGGAGGACGTCGGCACGCACGAGAGCTATGTCAAGGCGCAGGCGGACGTCCTGGAGGGCAAGGTCGACGTCGATATCGACGGATTCGAGATCTCGCCCGGCGTGTGGGTCGCCGAAGGCGCGGAGGTCCATCCCGACGCGATTCTGCGGGGGCCGCTCTACATCGGTGACTACGCGAAGGTGGAGGCCGGCGCGGAAATCCGCGAGCACAGCGTCATCGGCTCCAACGTCGTGGTGAAAACCGGTGCGTTCCTGCACAAGGCGGTGATCGCGGACAACGTGTACGTCGGTCCGCAGACGAACCTGCGCGGCTGCGTCATCGGGAAGAACACCGACGTGATGCGCGCCGCGCGGATCGACGAGGGCGCGGTCATCGGCGACGAGTGCCTGATCGGCGAGGAGTCGATCATCGCGGGCACCGTCCGGGTGTACCCGTTCAAGACCGTCGAGGCCGGCGCGTTCGTCAACACCTCGGTGATCTGGGAGTCCCGCGGCCAGGCGCACCTGTTCGGCGCCCGCGGCGTCTCCGGCATCCTGAACGTGGAGATCACCCCGGAGCTGGCCGTACGACTCGCGGGTGCGTACGCGACGACGCTGAAGAAGGGCGCGACGGTCACCACCGCCCGCGACCACTCCCGCGGCGCCCGTGCGCTGAAGCGGGCGGTGATCTCGGCGCTCCAGGCCAGTGCGATCGACGTACGCGACCTGGAGAACGTGCCGATGCCGGTGGCTCGGCAGCAGACCGCGCGCGGCAGTGCGGGCGGCATCATGATCAGGACCAGTCCCGGGCGGCCCGACTCGCTGGACATCATGTTCTTCGACGAGCGCGGCGCCGACCTGTCCGGGGCGGGACAGCGCAAGCTCGACCGGGTGTTCTCGCGGCAGGAGTACCGACGGGCGTTCCCGGGCGAGATCGGTGACCTGACCTTCCCCGCGACGGTCTTCGACTCGTACACCGGCGCGCTGCTGCGGGCCGTGGACATCACCGGCATCGCCGATGCCGGGCTGAAGGTCGTGGTGGACGCGGCCAACGGCAGCGCGGGCCTGGTGCTGCCGAGCCTGCTCGGCCGGCTGGGCGTGGACGCGCTGACCATCAACCCGGGGCTGGACGAGGCGCGGCCGACCGAGACGGAGCAGAGCCGCAGGGCCGGGCTGGTCCGGCTCGGCGAGATGGTCTCCTCGGCGCGGGCCGCGTTCGGGGTGCGGTTCGACCCGGTCGGCGAGCGGATGTCGCTGGTCGACGAGCGGGGCCGGATCGTCGAGGACGACCGGGCGTTGCTGGTGCTGCTCGACCTCGTCGCGGCGGAGCGGCGCAGCGGCCGGGTGGCGTTGCCGGTCACCACGACCCGTATCGGCGAGCAGGTCGCCGCCTACCACGGCACCCAGGTGACGTGGACGACGACCTCGCCCGACGACCTGACCCGGGTCGGCCGGGAGGAGGGCACGATCTTCGGCGGTGACGGGCGCGGCGGCTACATCGTGCCCGAGTTCAGCAGCGTCTTCGACGGTTCCGCGGCGTTCGTGCGGCTGATCGGCCTGGTGGCCAGGACACAGCTCACGCTGAGCCAGATCGACGCCCGTATCCCCAAGGCGCACGTCCTCAAGCGGGACGTGCCGACTCCGTGGGCGGTCAAGGGCTCGGTGATGCGCCGGGTGGTCGAGGAGGCCGGCGACCGGTCGGTGGACACCACCGACGGTGTGCGGGTGGTGGAGTCCGACGGCCGGTGGGTGATGGTGCTGCCCGACCCGGCCGAGGCCGTCACGCACCTGTGGGCCGAAGGCCCCGACGACGCCTCCGCGCAGACGCTGCTGGACGAGTGGTCCGAGGTGGTGGAGAGCGCCGGCCGCTGATCCGTCGATCCGTCGCCGAAACGTCACCTGCCCGCAGCCGACCGCCGTTCGCCGGTTGCCGACCGGGCGCCGATCGATCAGTTACCGGTCACCGACCGGTTGCCGACCGATCGCCCGCCGGTCGGCAACCGACCGGAAGCTGATCGGTTGCCGATCGGAAGCCGGCCGAAACAGGTCCGTTGGCCACCTGAAACGGTCGCACGGGGCGAACGGCGCGTCGGGAGGGGCCCGTTCGAGAGCGGCCGTCCCGACGTGCGACGATGTGCGGCATGCCGCAGCAGCAACCCGATCGGAGTAACCCCGTGCCCGGGGCCGCTCCGCGACGCCTGGACGCGTCCATGTCGCTGCTGACGAACATCATGGAGCACAGCCTCGACGACGGTTACGCGGAGGCCGCGGCCCGGCGCGGGCAGGTCGGCACCTCGCGGCTGCCGAAGGCGCTGGGCGGCAAGGTGGGGCTGGCGGCCGGGCTGGTGCTCGCCGCGCTCGTGGTGACGCTCGGTGCCGCCCAGGCGCGGGTCTCGGCGCCCACCGTGGCCAAGGAGCGGCAGAACCTCATCGATCGCATCCAGACCGAGACCAAGAGCGCCGACGCTCTTCAGAAACACGTCGACTCGCTGCGGGACACCGTCTCCACGGAGCAGCAGGCCGCGCTCAAGCAGCACGGCGTCGACGGCGACCGGCTCGTCGAACTGCTCGCCGCAGCCACGCCGGTGCACGGCCCGGGGATCAAGCTGGTCGTCAATGACGCCAAGGAAGCCTCTGAAGGGGGCACTGGCGGCCCGCGGGAGAGCAGTGGCTTCTCGGACACCGGGCGGGTCCGCGACCGCGACATGCAGCAAGTGATCAACGGCCTGTGGGCCTCCGGTGTCGAGGCGATCTCGATCAACGGCGAGCGGCTGACGGCACTGTCGGCGATCCGGGCCGCCGGGAGCGCCATACTGGTCGACAACAAGCCGCTGGTGCCGCCGTACACGGTGCTGGCGATCGGGGACGGGAAGCGGTTGAGCACGGCATTCCAGAACAGCGCGGACGGGGAGTACCTGCACGTGTTGGTGACGAACTACGGCATCAGGTCGAGTATCAGCGTGCAGGGCGATCTCCAACTGCCCGCCGCGCCCTCGCTGATCCTGCGGTACGCAACACCCGACGTGCCCACGACGCCGCCGAAGACGTCGTCGAAGACGCCGTCGGACGGGAAGGGTTGAGAAGTGATCGCCGTACTTGGCCTCGTCGTGGGGGTCGTGGTCGGGCTCGTGGTGCGCCCTGTGGTGCCCTCGGGTGTCGAGCCGTATCTGCCGATCGCCGTCGTCGCCGCGCTCGACGCCGTCTTCGGCGGGCTGCGGGCCATGCTCGACGGGATCTTCGACGACAAGGTCTTCGTGGTCTCCTTCCTGTCCAACGTGGTGGTGGCCGCGTTGATCGTGTTCCTGGGCGACAAGCTCGGTGTCGGTGCGCAGTTGTCCACCGGCGTGGTGGTCGTCCTCGGCATCCGGATCTTCTCCAACGCCGCCGCCATCCGCCGCCACGTCTTCCGGGCGTGACGAACGGATGAGCAACGGGCACAAGCACAGGCACGAACGCGAGCATGGGCACGAGCACGAGCACGAGCATGACGACGAGCGCGAGCCCCAGCACCGGCACGACGACGAGCCCGAGGACGGCGACGAGCCCGCGCAGGAGCCTGCGGACGGTTCGGAGCCGGCGGCCGCACCGAGGACCGGGCGACAGCGGCTGGTGGCCGGGCTGTGGCCGCCGCGGCTGACCCGCGCGCAACTCATCGTCGCGGTACTGCTGTTCGTGCTGGGTCTGGGGCTGGCCATCCAGGTGCGCACCACCAGTGACGACAACAGCACGTTGCGTGGGGCGCGTCAGGAGGACCTGGTGCGTATCCTCACCGAACTGGACAACCGCAGCGAGCGGCTCCAGGACGAGAAGCGGGGACTGGAGAACCAGCGCAGCGAGTTGGAGACCAGCTCGGACCAGGCTGCGGAGGCGCTCAAGCAGACGCAGGAGAAGGCCAGGGAACTCGGTGTGCTGGCCGGCACGGTGGCCGCCAAGGGTCCGGGGATCACCTTGACGGTCAAGGACCCGCACCGTCAGGTCGAGGCCGACTCGCTGCTGGACACCGTCCAGGAGCTGCGCGCGGCGGGTGCCGAGGCGATCCAGGTCAACAACGTGCGCGTCGTCAGCGACACTTATTTCACCGACGGCGTGAACAGTGTGCTCGTAGATGGGCACCGATTGGCCCAACCGTACGTCTTCAAAGTCATCGGCAACCCGCCAGATCTGGAGCCCGCGTTGAACATCCCCGGTGGGGTGGTGCAGACGCTGGAGAAGGAGCAGGCGAGCGCTGATGTGGTCAGGTCGCAGAAGATCGTCGTGGACGCCTTGCGGCCGTCGAAGCAGCCTGACTACGCTCGGTCATCTCAATGAGGCGGGGGGTCGGGGACCTGGCCGGGTGCTGAGTGGTGGAAACTGTGAGTAGTGAGAGTTCGTCCTGCCCCACGGGCGGGTCTGCTTCTTTCAAGGGGAATCGCCCGTGAAGTTGTTTGGGAAGTTGTTCGGCAAGAGCGCCCGCCAGTCGGGTGACCCGGCGACGGCACGCCACCGTGCGCCGCGGAGCGGGGCGGAGGATGCCGGCCAAGGGGCCGAGCGTCCGTTGTTCCGCGCGGACGCGCCGCAGCAGGGTGGTGAGTTTTCGGGTGCGCCCGGCGTGGCGCCTGTTGACCACGGTTCGGCCCCCCGCATAGGTTTCGGGGAACCGTCGGCCTCGGACACGGGTGGTGAGCACGGCGTGCTGGTCTGCGGCAGGTGCGGGCACCGGAACGTGGAGGCGAGTCGCTTCTGCAACAACTGCGGTGCGCCGCTGCGCGGAACGCAGGGAGGTGCGCCGTTCGAGCGCCCCTCGGAGACCACTTCGACCATCTCGATCGCCAGCATCGAGGCGTACGAAGCCGAGGCGACCGGGCAGACCGCGATGCCGTCGCTCTCCCCGGAGGCGCAGGCCGCGGTGGCCGCGCTGCCCCCGGGCTCGGCGCTGCTGGTGGTGCGGCGGGGGCCGAACTCCGGCAGCCGCTTCCTGCTGGACGGCGAGCTGACCACCGCCGGCCGGCACCCGCAGAGCGACATCTTCCTGGACGACGTCACCGTCTCCCGCCGCCATGTGGAGTTCCGGCGCGGCATCGACGGCGTGTTCACCGTCTCCGACGTGGGCAGTCTCAACGGCACGTACGTCAACCGGGAGCGGATCGACGCGGTGCAGTTGTCCAACGGCGACGAAGTGCAGATCGGCAAGTACCGACTGGTCTTCTACGCGAGCCAGGCAGGCGTCTGACCCTCCCGCCGCCTGGTCCCAGGGAAGGTGTGCATGCCGCGAACGTCAGGCGGTGCCGGTGACGGCACCGCCACCGTTTCCGCCGGAGACGACGGCATCCTGCTGAGTATCGGCGCGGTGCTGTCCCGGCTGCGGGACGAGTTCCCCGAGGTCACCATCTCCAAGATCCGCTTCCTGGAGGCGGAGGGGCTGGTGGAGCCGCAGCGCACGCCCTCGGGGTACCGCAAGTTCGGTGCGGCCGACGTCGACCGGCTCGCGTACGTCCTGCGCGTACAGCGCGACCACTACCTGCCACTGCGGGTGATTCGCGAGCACCTGGACGCGATGGACCGGGGCGAGCCGGTCGCGCTGCCCGGCCCCGGCGAGTCCCGTGAGGCGCTGGACGGCGGCTCCCTGGAGCCCGAGGAGCCCGCGCGGATGCGCATCGGCCGGGCCGAGCTGCTGGCCGCCACCGGGGCCGACAGCGACGTGCTCACGGAGTGGGAGTCGTACGGACTGGTGGAGGCGGGAACCGACGGCTGCTACGACGCCGACACGGTGAACGTCGCCCGGCTGATCGTCGACCTCGGCCGGTTCGGCCTGGAGCCGCGCCATCTGCGCGCGGTGAAGGCCGCCGCCGACCGGGAGGCCGGCCTGGTCGAGCAGGTGGTGGCGCCGCTGCGCCGGCACCGCAACCCGCAGACGCGGATGCACGCTGAGGCCACCGCCAGGGAGCTGGCCACGCTGTCGGTGCGGTTGCACGCGGCGATGTTGCAGTCGGCGCTGCGGGTCCGGCTGGACTGACTTCGGCCCGGCAGCCGGATCGCCGCCGGATTTCGGCCGGAATGTGGCCGGAACCGCCGCCGAGGGCGGCAACCGCGGGGTAGTACGGCCGTCGGGACCGGTCCTGGTGGGCCGCGTGGCGGCACCTGACGGCTGCCCGACTACCCAAACCCGGCAGGCACGGCCTAGGGTTGCTGTGTGAACGAGCTCGACGTTGTGGGTGTCCGGGTCGAAATGCCCTCCAACCAACCGATCGTGCTCCTGCGTGAAGTGGGAGGCGACCGGTACCTGCCCATCTGGATCGGGCCGGGAGAGGCGACGGCCATCGCCTTCGCGCAGCAGGGCATGACGCCTGCGCGACCGCTGACTCACGACCTCTTCAAGGACGTGCTCGAGGCGGTGGGACAGACGCTGACGGAGGTGCGTATCACCGACCTGAGAGAAGGCGTGTTCTACGCGGAGCTGGTCTTCGCCGGCGGGGTCGAGGTCAGTGCCCGCCCGTCCGACGCCATAGCGCTCGCACTGCGCACCGGGACGCCGATCTACGGCAGCGACGGGGTGTTGGACGACGCGGGGATCGCGATCCCGGACGAGCAGGAGGACGAGGTGGAGAAGTTCCGCGAGTTCCTCGACCAGATCTCGCCCGAGGACTTCGGGACCAGTAACCAGTAGGCCGGAAGTGCCCGAAATGGCTGCCGACGCCGATCCGGGCCGGTGTGTCCTGGCCTGCCCCTGAAGGGGCAATGTTGCCGTCGTGCGGCCATTCGGAATTTCGTTCCCGCTCTGCGATCAGATCAAACCACTCCTGGGGTGAATTTCACTCGGCGTGCCGAGCGTGGCGATCGTTGACGCACGTGTGACGACTGCCTACCGTCAAGAGGGAAAGTCCGGTGGCACGTGCGCGCGGCCAGCGGACGCGAAGGGACGGAGGGCGTCGTGAGAAGTACCGGCGACGGTTTGGCGACCGGCGGCCCGTATCCGGCCCGAGGGGTGCTCGCCCCGGCCGCGGTGGGTGCTGACGGCGGCCCACCTGCCGAGACGCCGTCCGAGCAGGTCGGCTACCGGGGTCCGGCGGCCTGCGCCGCGACCGGCATCACCTACCGCCAGCTCGACTACTGGGCCAGGACCGGCCTGGTCGAGCCCAGCGTGCGACCCGCGTACGGCTCGGGCACCCAGCGTCTGTACGGCTTCGCCGACGTCGTCGTGCTCAAGATCGTCAAGCGGCTGCTCGACACCGGCGTCTCCCTGCAGAACATCCGCACCGCCGTCCAGCACCTGCGCTCGGTCGGCCCGGGCGAGCTGGCCCGGATGACGCTGATGAGCGACGGCGCCACCGTCTACGAGTGCACCTCGCCCGACGAGGTGGTCCAGTTGCTCCAGGGCGGCCAGGGCATCTTCGGCATCGCGGTCGGCGTGGTCTGGCGCGACGTGGAGACCGCGCTGTCCCAGATGCACGGCGAGCGGGTGGACACCGGTGAGACCCTCGTCGGCCACAACCCGGCCGACGAACTGGCCAGGCGCCGCAACAAGGCGGTCTGAGCGCGACCAGGCGCACTGCGCGCACACCTCTGCATGCACCTCCTGTGCTTCGTGGCGACTGCGCCCGTCGCGGGGCGCCGCAGGTCCGACCCGCCGTTGCCGTACACGTGTACGGCCGATGTCGGTGGGATGGGGGACGCTTGGGGTGTGAGAAGTGCGCCGACGATCCTCCACCTGGACATGGACGCGTTCTTCGCCGCGGTCGAGCAGGCGTCCAAGCCGAGCCTGCGGGGCAAGCCGGTGGTGGTCGGCGGCCTCGGGCCCCGCGGCGTGGTGTCGACCGCGTCCTACGAGGCACGCGTGCATGGCGTCCACTCCGCCATGGCGATGGCGCACGCCCGCCGGCTCGCCCCCAACGCGGCCTACCTCTCGCCACGGTTCGGCATCTACCGGCAGGTCAGCGAGATCGTGATGGCCCTGCTTCGCGAGGCGTCACCGCTGATCGAGCCGCTGAGCGTCGACGAGGCGTTCGTCGACCTGGAGGCCGGCGAGCACGCCGACGACCCGCGGGCGGTGGCCCATGGCCTGCGCGCCGACATCAAGGCCGCCACCGGCCTGACCGCCTCGGTCGGGCTGGCCGGCTCCAAGCTGCTCGCCAAGATCGCCTCCGAGAAGGCCAAGCCCGACGGCCTGGTGGTGGTCGAGCCCGGCACCGAGCGGGCGCTGCTCGACCCGATGCCGGTACGCACCCTGCCGGGGGTCGGGCCCGCCACGGCCGAGCATCTGCGCAAGGCCGGCATCCTCACCGTCGCCGAGATCTCCGGGGCCGGCGAGGCGGAGTTGGTCCGCCTGCTCGGCAAGGCGCATGGCGCGGGGCTGCACGCGATGGCCGCCGGCGTCGACAACCGCCCGGTGGTCGCCGACCGCGACGTCAAGTCCATCTCGGTCGAGGACACCTTCGACAGCGACCTGACCGACCGCGCCCACGTGCGGTACGAGATCGACCGGCTCGCCGAGCGCTGCGTGCAGCGGTTGCGCGGCGCGGGCCGCTCCGGCCGCACCGTGGTGGTGAAGGTCCGGCGCTATGACTTCTCCACGCTCACCCGCTCCGAGACGCTGCGCGCGCCCACCGACGACCCGGCCGTGGTGCGCGAGACCGCCCGCCGGCTCGCCGAGGCCGTCGACACCACCGGCGGCGTACGGCTGCTCGGGGTGGGCGTCGCCGGGCTCGCCGACTTCACCCAGGAGGACCTGTTCGCCCACGCCGAGGGCGAGCGGGCCCTGCACGGCGGGGCCGACGAGGACGCACCGCCGCCGCTGCCCAGCAGCCCTCCGCCGGCTCCCGAGCGGGCGAACCGCTGGCTGCCCGGCCACGACGTCGTCCACGAGGAGTACGGCGCCGGGTGGGTGCAGGGCAGCGGTGTCGGCCGGGTGACCGTGCGCTTCGAGGTGCCCTCCGACACCGTGCCGGGCCGGGTGCGCACCTTCGCCGTGGACGACCCGGCGCTCAGCGGCAGCGACCCGCTGCCGCTGGCCGCCCAGGCACCTGCCGATCAGTCCGTCGATCCGCCTACGGACCCGCCCGCCGATCCGGACACCACCCCGGACGTCGATCCGCCCGCCGATCCGGCTCAGTCGTCGTCGGCCAGTTCCCCGAAGTCCCCGGATGGCGTCGGCTCCGTCCCCGACCGGGGCACATCCATGCCGTAGTGGTGGTAGAGCTGCAACTCCTGCTCGGGCGAAAGGTGCCGGCCCACGCCGAAGTCCGGCGCGTCCTTGATCAGCGCCTTCTCGTACGGCACCCGCAGCTTGTCGCCGTCCAGTTCGCTCGGGCCGAGCGGCACGAAGGCGTCCCGGGTGAACAGGCCGGTGCGCACCGCCGCCCATTCCGGCGTGCCGGTCGCGTCGTCGAGGTACACCTCGTCCACCGTGCCGATCCTCGTCCCGTCACGGTCGAAGGCGCGGCGGCCGATCAGGCTGCGCGGATCGATGTCGGTCTGCACGGTCCCTCCAACCAATCCATCCAACCCCAGGCCGGCCGTCGTACGACGGCCGGCTGACTCCTACCCAAGGCCACAACGGGGGCGGTGTCGACTCGGCACCTGCTCCGACCCGTGTTCGGATCACGCTGGTAGGCTGGCAGAAGGCCGTTGACCCCGTGCGGGAGAGTCCTCCAACAGCCCGCCTGGCGGCGGGTGGCGGAGGGCGCCGAAGGAGCAAATCCTCCCCGGAATCTCTCAGGCATCCGTACCGCTCGGGTGAGGTCACTCTGGAAAGCAGGACCTGTCCCGGAAGCAGCGCGGCCGCCGGGACGCGTCCTCACCGACGGTGAAAGCCGCCCTGTGGGCCGGGGCGGTGAAGCTCTCAGGTTCTGATGACAGAGGGGGAGGCCGTACGGGTGCCTGTGGCGGCACCCCCGAAGGTCGTCGCAGACCAGGAGGCCCCCGAAGATGAGTGACCGCCGGAATTCCCTTGCCGAGCTGGAAGCAGGCCGACCCTTCGCCCGCCGCCACATCGGCCCCGACACCGAGGCGCAGGCCAAGATGCTTGCCCAGGTCGGCTACGGCTCGTTGGACGAACTGACCGCCGCGGCGGTACCCGACACCATCAAGAGTGCCGAGGCGCTCGGCCTGCCCGCCGCCGTCACGGAGGCCGAGGCGCTCGCCGAACTGCGTGCGCTCGCCGACCGCAACCAGGTGCTCACGCCGATGATCGGCCTGGGCTACTACGGGACCTTCACCCCGCCGGTGATCCTGCGCAACGTGCTGGAGAACCCGGCCTGGTACACCGCGTACACCCCGTACCAGCCGGAGATCTCGCAGGGCCGCCTCGAAGCGCTGCTGAACTTCCAGACCGTCGTGGCCGACCTCACCGGACTGCCCACCTCCGGGGCCTCCCTGCTGGACGAGGGCACCGCGGCCGCCGAGGCGATGGCGCTGTCCCGCCGGGTCGGCAAGGTCAAGAACGGCGTCTTCCTGGTCGACGCCGACACCTTCCCGCAGACCCTCGCCGTGATACGGACCCGCGCCGAACCCACCGGTGTCGAGGTCGTCACCGCCGACCTGTCCGCCGGCATCCCCGCCGACGTCGCCGAGCGCGGCGTCACCGGCGTGCTGCTCCAGTACCCGGGCGCGTCGGGCGCCGTCCGTGACCTGCGGCCGGTCATCGAGCAGGCACACGACCTCGGCGCGATCGTCACCGTGGCCGCCGACCTGCTCGCGCTGACCCTGCTCACCTCGCCCGGCGACCTCGGCGCGGACATCGCGGTCGGCACCACCCAGCGGTTCGGCGTCCCCATGGGCTTCGGCGGCCCGCACGCCGGCTACATGGCCGTCCGCGACGCCTACGCCCGCAACCTGCCCGGCCGGCTCGTCGGCGTCTCGGTCGACGCCGACGGCGACACCGCCTTCCGGCTGGCGCTCCAGACCCGCGAGCAGCACATCCGCCGGGAGAAGGCCACCAGCAACATCTGTACCGCCCAGGTGCTGCTCGCGGTGATGGCCGGCATGTACGCCGTCTACCACGGGCCCGACGGGCTGGCCGACATCGCGCGCCGCACCCACCGTTACGCCGCGGTGCTCGCCGCGGGCCTGCGTGCGGCCGGCGTCGAGCTCGTCGAGGACGCGTACTTCGACACGCTGACCGCCCAGGTGCCCGGCAAGGCCGCCGACATCGTGGCGGCCGCGCGTGCCGCCGGCGTCAACCTGCGGCTGACCGACGCCGACCACGTCGGCATCGCCTGCGACGAGACCACCGACCGCGCCGCGCTCACCTCGGTGCTCGCCGCGTTCGGCGCCACCGGCGACATCGACGCGCTCGACGCGGCCACCGCCGACGCGCTGCCCGCCGCCCTGCTGCGCAGCGACGACTACCTCACCCACCCGGTCTTCCACCAGCACCACAGCGAGACCTCGATGCTGCGCTACCTGCGCCGACTCGCCGACCGCGACTACGCCCTGGACCGCGGCATGATCCCGCTGGGCTCGTGCACCATGAAGCTCAACGCGACCACCGAGATGGAGCCGGTCACCTGGCCGGAGTTCGGCGCATTGCACCCCTTCGCGCCCGCCGACCAGGCCGAGGGCTACCTCAGCCTGATCCACGGCCTGGAGGACCAGCTCGCCGAGATCACCGGCTACGACAAGGTCAGCCTCCAGCCCAACGCCGGCTCGCAGGGCGAGCTGGCCGGTCTGCTCGCGGTGCGCGCCTACCACCGGGCAGGCGGCGACCTGGACCGTACGGTCTGCCTGATCCCGTCCTCCGCGCACGGCACCAACGCCGCCAGCGCCGTGATGGCCGGCATGACCGTGGTCGTGGTGAAGACCAGCCAGGACGGTGACGTGGATGTCGCCGACCTGCGCGCGAAGATCGAGCGGCACCGCGACCGGCTCGCCGTGCTGATGGTCACCTACCCGTCCACGCACGGCGTGTTCGAGGAGCACATCACCGACATCTGCGCGGCCGTGCACGACGCCGGCGGGCAGGTGTACGTCGACGGCGCCAACCTCAACGCGCTGGTCGGCCTGGCCCGGCCGGGCCGGTTCGGTGCCGACGTCTCCCACCTGAACCTGCACAAGACGTTCTGCATCCCGCACGGCGGCGGCGGCCCCGGCGTCGGCCCGGTCGCGGTCCGCGCCCACCTGGCCCCGCATCTGCCCAACCACCCGCTCCAGCCCGAGGCGGGCCCCGCCACCGGTGTCGGCCCGGTGTCGGCCGCGCCCTGGGGCTCGGCGGGCATCCTCCCGATCTCCTGGACGTACGTCCGGCTGATGGGCGCCGAGGGGCTGAAGCAGGCCACCCAGATCGCCGTGCTGAGCGCCAACTACGTCGCCAAGCGGCTGGAGCCGCACTACCCGGTGCTCTACACCGGCCCCGGCGGCCTCGTCGCACACGAGTGCATCGTCGACCTGCGGCCGCTGACCAAGGAGACCGGCGTCAGCGTCGACGACATCGCCAAGCGGCTGATCGACTACGGCTTCCACGCGCCGACGATGTCCTTCCCGGTGGCCGGCACCCTGATGATCGAGCCCACCGAGAGCGAGGACCTCGCCGAACTCGACCGGTTCTGCGAGGCGATGATCGCGATCCGCGCCGAGATCGACCGGGTCGGCTCCGGCGAGTGGCCCGCCGACGACAACCCGCTGCGCTTGGCCCCGCAC
>NZ_JACEGK010000158.1:0-14425 GCF_056859195.1 Streptomyces sp. NH27 | reverse complement strand
CCGTAGGGGAAGTCATCTCGGTCACCGCCTGGTCCGGGGGTCGAGGACGCCGTAGAGGACGTCCACGATGAAGTTCGCGACCAGCACGCACACCGTGATCATCAGGAAGAGGGCCTGCATCAGCGGGTAGTCGTGGTTGGTCACCGCGCTGTACAGCAGATGGCCGACACCGGGGTAGTTGAAGACCTGCTCGACCAGCAGCGAACCGCCGACCACCCCGCCGAGCGCCATGCCGAAGCCGGTGAGGTTGGGCAGCAGCGCGTTGCGGGCCGCGTAGCGCAGGGCGACGGTGCGCCCGCGCAGGCCGTTGGCCTCGGCGAAGGTCACGTAGTCCTCGCCGATGGTGCCGATCATCGTGTTGCGCATGCCGAGGATCCAGCCGCCCAGCGAGGTCAGCAGGATCGTCAGTGCCGGCAGCACCGCGTGGTAGAGCGAGTCGCCGAGGAAGCCCAGCGAGAAGTTCGGCACCGCGTCCGCGGAGTACGCCCCCGAGGTCGGGAACCAGCCGAACACGTAGCCGACGAAGAAGACCAGCAGCAGCGCGGTCCAGAAGTACGGGAACGCCGCGAGGAACGCGCCGGACAGGGTGGGCAGCGAGTCCAGCCAGGTGCCCCGCTTCCAGGCCGCGGCCACGCCGATCAACGAGCCGACGACGAAGGCCAGCACGGTCACCAGGCCCACCATCACCAGGGTCCAGGGCAGCGCCTGGCCCACCATGCCGGAGACCGACTGCGGGAAGAAGGTGTAGGACACCCCGAACCGCAGATGGACGACGGTGTTCAGGTACTCCACGTACTGGTGCCACCAACTACCGCTGGGCACGCCCAGTTGGGCCTCGATCGCGGCCCGGGTGGACGGCGCCACCGGGCCGTTCTGCGAGAGCTTCGCGACGGCCGCGTCGGCCGGCGAGCCCGGCATGAGCCGGGGCAGTGCGTAGTTGAGCGTGACCGCCGCCCACAAGGTGAGCAGCAGCAGCCCGAACTTGCGCAGGATGTAGCGCATGAGGGGTTCTCCTCGTCCCTTCCGCGGTCGCCTACTTCGCCAACCGCAGATGCGTCATCACCAGAAGCGGGGTGGAATCCCAGGTCTTCAAGGACGCGTACGGATTCTGCGGGCTGGGCCAGCCCGTGAACTTCTTGTCGCTGGAAAGGCCCCACAGCCCGCCGTAGAAGAGCGAGATCTCCGGCAACTGCTGGTACACCACGTTCTGGAGCTGGTCGGCCAGGCGCTTCTGCTCGGCCGGGTCCGAGGTGGTCTTGAACCGGCTCAGCAGCGCGTCGGTCGCCGGGTCGCCGTAGCGTTGGAAGTTCGACGCGGTGGAGGTGCCCACCGGCTTCTTGAAGTCCGAGTTCAGCAGGTTGTTGTAGTCCTGGTAGAGCGATCCGGAGCCGCCGACGGTGCCCAGCGCCAGGTCGAAGTCGCCGTTCTGCAAGGACTGTTGGTAGGCCGCGGGCTGCGGCTTGTCGAGCTTGACGGTGATCCCGACCGCGCGGAGCTGCTGGATGATCTCCTGCGCGCCCTGCATCCAGTCCGCCCAGCCGTCCGGCACCGTGAGGTTGACGCTCAGCGGCTTGCCCGCGCTGTTCACCAGCTTGCCGCCGCGCTGGGTGTATCCGGCCTTGGCAAAGGCGGCGAGCGAGGCCGAGGTGTTCTGGGTGACCATCCCCTGGTTCGGGATGGAGGTGTTGAGCATGGCCTTCTCATTGGGCAGCAGCAGCCCGGTCTGGCTGGCCGCCTTCACATAGCCCTGCTCCGCCTTGTCGGCGATCTGCTGGCGGTTCAGCGCCAGCGACAGGCCCTCGCGGAAGTCGAGGTTGTCGAACGGCGCCTTGGTGAGGTTCGGCAGCAGCCCGATGATGCCGCCGGGCGGGAACCAGTAGCTGTGGTGCTGCTTGTCCGCCTTCACCCAGGTGTTGTCCACGTTCGGGAAGAAGGAGTACGCCCAGTCGTAGCCCTGGGTGGCGATGGCCAGGTCCGGGCTGGAGCCCGGGACGACGATCTTCTGGACCGCGACCTTGTCGGCCTGCCAGTAGGTGTCGTTCTTGGCCAGGGTGTACTGGTTGGGCGTGAAGCGGGCCAGCGTGTACGGGCCGGTGACCACGGGGTCCGGATCGGTGTACGTCACCGGGTTCTTGACGGTGCGCCAGATGTGCTCGGGCACGATGAGTGTCTGCTCGATGACCTTCGCCGCGGGGACGTCGGCGTCCTTCAGGTGGAACACCACGTGGTCGCCGCTGACCGACACCGAGCGGATGTGCTGCCAGACGCCCGTCGTGTCCAGCGCGGGGTGGCTGCGCAGCAGCTCGAAGGTGAAGGCCACGTCGGCCGGCGTGAACGCCTTGCCGTCCGACCATCGCACGCCCTGCCGGATCGTGAAGTCGACGGTCTTGGTGTCCGGCTGGGTGTAGCCGGTGGCCAGGAACGGCGTCTCGGCGCCGTCGAGGTTGTTGACGACCTCCAGCGGCTCGTACATCCACGTCGTCAGGTTGCGCTTGTTCGGCGAGAACGGGTTGAAGTTCTTGAAGAGGGCCGGCGTGCCGTTGTCGGCGCCCCCGACCAGCAAGGTGGTGGGGCCGACGTTCGAGGTGCCGGACTTCACGGAGACCGAGCATCCGGTGGCGACGAGCATGGCGGCGACCCCGAAGGCGGCGACGGCCGTCAGCCGTCTCCCGCTGGCACGCTTCATGGTGGCGTGATCCTCTTCTTTGAGGGCCTCCGAGAAGGGAGGGCACAGGCTCCTGCCTGCACTTTCCGCACTGTATGCGCATACATTTCGTTTCCGCAAGGTTCCGGGACCGTGAACTGTGGACGGATTCCGGACCCGCGCCGACCGCACCGGAAGCAGCCGCGTGGCCTGGGAGGGTACGGTGTGCTTCCGGCGTGTATGCGCATACGTGGAACGGGCGTGTACGCGCTTATCGGAGGAGGGGTATCGGGGTGGTCACCGCGCGGAAACCGGCGACGGGCACGACCGGCACGCCGACGGTCTACGACGTGGCCGAGCGTGCGGGTGTGTCGATCGCCACAGTGTCCCGGGTCTACCGTTCACCCGACGCGGTGCGCGCGCCCACCCGGGAGAAGGTGCTCGCCGCCGCCCGCGACCTCGGGTACGTCCCCAGCGGCAGCGCGCGCGGCCTGGCCAGCCGGAACACCGGCATCCTCGGCCTGTGCATCCCCGACTACACCGACCCCGAGACGGACGCCCCGGGGGACGGCGACGAGAGCGCCGCCACCCTCTACGCCGACCAGATCATCCGCGGCATGGAGCGCGCCGCCCGCAGCCGCGGCTACGCCCTGCTGGTCGCCGCCTCGCTGCGGGAGGGGCCGACGACCCTGGTCGCCACCCTGGCCGGACACGTCGACGGCTTCGCGGTCATGTCCCGGACCGTGGCGGCCAGGGAACTGGAGACGGTCTCCCGCCGGATGCCGGTGGTGATGCTGGCCGGACCGCCCGAGTTGGTCCACCTCGACAATGTTCAGGTCGACAACCGCGCCGGGCAACGGGAACTGACGCGCCATCTGATCCAGGAACACGGCCTGACCGAGCTGGAGTTCGTCGGCGGACCGTCGGACTCTCCGGACGCCGAGGCGCGCTTCCTCGGCTACCAGGACGCCTGCCGCGACGCCGGCCTGCCGGTCCCGCCCGAGCCAACCCTGCGCGGCGACCTCACCCGCACCGCCGGGCGGGACGCCGCGCGGGCGCTCATCGACGGGTCCGGGTCGGGGTCCGGGTCGGGTTCGGATGCCGGCTCGGATGCCGGCTCCGGCTCCGGGTCCGGCGGGGCGGCGGGGCTGCCCGACGCGCTGATCCTGGCCAACGACCAGATGGCGGTAGGGGCGTTGGCGGAGTTCTCCGCGCACGGCATCCGCGTTCCCGAGGACATCGCGGTGACCGGTTTCGACGGCATCCCGCTCGGCGCGATGGCCCACCCGCCGCTGACCACCGTGCGCCAGCCCAGCAGGCAGATCGGCGAGGAGGCGGTCGCGCTGCTCGTGGACCGTATCGGCGCACCGCAGCGTGAGCCGCACGCGCTGATGCTGCCGGTGACGCTGGTGCTGCGGGCGAGTTGCGGCTGCGGGGAGCCCGTGCCGGCGCAGCGGCGCGGGTAGCGCGGCCGGGCCGGCCGGGGCGGCGCGGCCGGTGCGGTGGCAACTCGGGTGCGGAGGGCGGCAGTTGGGCTCGTACGGGTGCGGGAAGCGGCTCCTGCCGCCGGGACCCGGGCGGCGTGGGAAGCGGCGCCCGGGGGCATGTCGGACGCCGACTCCTGCTTGTCGCAAGAGACTTGTGAGCGCCGGCGTCAGGGCGCTCCCCCGGCGTCGGTGTCGTGGGCCTCGTCCGCGACCGCGTCGTCGCTGTACACGTCGGCCTACACAACAGCGTCCGGGGCGAGTTCGTAGATGCCGTAGGAGAACCCCGCGGCCTGGATGCCGGATTCGGTCAGCTCGACGCCGTGGACGGCGAGCGGTCGGGGGGCGGGGCCGGTGGCGGGCCACGGGGCTGTGGCGGGCTCGCGGCGTCCGTTGACCACCACGAGGTGGCGGTCGCCGCGCAGGTAGACGAAGGGGTAGTCGCGGTGCAGCACCCGCACCGTGCCGCCGGTGCCGAGCGCGGGTGTCGCCTTGCGCAGCGCGATCAGCCGCCGGACGTGGTGCAGCAGGGAGTCGTCGTCGGCCTGGGCGGCGGCCACGGTGGGCCGGTGCTCGTCGGGGTCGACGGGCAGGTAGAGCCGGTCCGGACTCGCGGCGGAGAAGCCGGAGTTGGCGGAGTCGTCCCACTGCATGGGCGTGCGGGACCCCTGGCGGGCCTCGGTGTCGAGTTGGCTGCCTTCCTTGTCCGGCAGGCCGGGTACGTACCGCATGCCGATCTCGTCGCCGTAGTAGACGACCGGGAGCGACGGCCAGGTGAGCTGGAAGGCGAAGGCGGGCGCGACCATGTCGCGGGTGCGGGGGCCGCAGGTCAGCCGGGAGAAGTCGTGGTTGGCGGTGGGCAGGGCGACATGGCCGGCGCCGTCGATCGCGTCGTCGGCCTCGCGCCAGGCGGCCAGGAAGGTGCTCATCGTGCCCTGGCCGTCGGGGTCGAAGTAGCAGGGCCGGCCGTCGGCCCACGGCCCCTGGCTGCCGGTGCCGTTGTCCCACAGGGATCGCAGCGCGGGTCCGGTGAAATGGAGGAAGAAGTCCGCGTGGAATCCGGCCGGTACGGCGGTCTTGGGGTCGCCCCATTCGGACAGCAGGATGCACCCGGGGTGGGTCCGGTCGATCCACTCCCGCATCTCGGCCCAGAGCCGGCCGGTCTCGACGAGCCCGGGGTCGTCCTTGACCAGGGAGGCGGCCATGTCGACGCGGAAGCCGGAGACGCCGCGGTCGAACCAGTGCCCCATGATCTCCCGCAGCGCGGCACGGTTGGCCTGGGGGCCTGCGGCGCTCACCGGCTGCCGCCACGGCTCGGCCGGGTCCATCCGGGCGTAGCCGAAGTTCAGGGCGGGCTGGATGGGATAGAAGTTCGCGAGGTAGTAGCCGCCGCGCGCGGCGTGGTTGGGGATCCAGCCGCGTACCGGGGAGGCGACGCGGTCGGACCAGATGTAGCGGTGGTCGTCCGGGTTCTCGACGGCCTCCAGGAACCAGGGGTGCTGGTGGGAGGTGTGCCCGGGGACGAGGTCGAGCATGATGCGCATCCCGCGGTCGCGGGCGGCCGCGATGAGCGCGTCGGCGTCCTCGTTGGTGCCGTAACGGGGGTCGATGGTCAGGTAGTCGGTGATGTCGTAGCCGCCGTCGCCGAAGGGGGAGGCGAAGCAGGGGCTGAGCCAGAGCGTGTCGACGCCGAGCCATGCCAGGTAGTCGAGGCGTTCCCGCACCCCGCGCAGGTCTCCGATGCCGTCGCCGTCGGAGTCGGCGAAGGTCGCCGGATAGATCTGGTAGAGCACGGCGTCGGAGAGCCAGGACGGTGGGTTCCGATGCGCGGTCTCGGTTGCCTTGCCGTTCTGTTGTCCGTTGGAGCGCACGGGAGTCCTTTCGTCGAAGGCTGCGATTGTACGACCGTATGTAAGCGCATACAAGCGAGTGCGGGGGCGCCTGGCCTGGGCCGACGTGCTCGGGCCGACATGTCCGGGCCGACGTGCCTGGGCTGACGTGTCCGGGGCGCCCGGGGGCGGGCATGACGACGGGGCGGTGCGTGGTGCACCGCCCCGTCTACAGGTTGCGTACGGGGGTCAGTGGTGGCCGATGCGCCTGCGGCTCACGTAGGCGAACACCGCGCCCACGCCGACCAGTAGGGCGACGACCGCGAGGATCTCCGCGATGCCGGACATGCCGGTGGCGGCGAGAGAGCCCGAACTCGGGTGTCCTGGAGCCGAGTTGGTAGGCGCCGAGCCGTGCGACGGGGTGGATGTGGGGGATGAGGACGTCGGCGGCGGGGATGTCGGCGGCGTCCTCTTCGGGACGTAGACGCCCGCGTCGATCGTGTGGTCCACGCCTCCCGGCTTCGCGGGCGCCGTGACGGGCGCGGAGCCGTCGCACAACCGGCCGGTGGTCGGCGGGACCACGTTGGAGTCGTGCGCCCGGTCGGTGCCGACCAGCGGCAGGGTGAAGCGCAGCTTGTCGGCCCCCGGCTTGCCCGGCACGCCGCTGGTGTCCGCGGTGCACACGTCGAACTGGACGGTGTACTTCGCGCCCGGTGTCAGCTGGTAGGCGGCGCCGACCCCGCCGAAGTAGTACTCGCCGTCGGCGTCGGTCGTGGTCGTGGCGACCTGCTTGCCGTGGGCGTCGAGCAGGTTGATCGTCGCGCCCGGCAGCAGCACCTGCCCGGGGTCCTGGATGCCGTTGTGGTCGCCGTCGTACCAGACCACGTTGCCGATCTGGATCGGCGCGTTCGCCGCGGTGTACGCGATGTCGCCGAGGCCGCCGGCCTTGCCGAACCCGTTCTGTTCCTGGCCGACGAACTGGTAGGCGTTGGCGGACGGGCTGTTGCCCGGACCCTGACCGGTGGTGAGGTCGTGGTAGCCGGTGCCGTCGGTCTCGACGTTGACGGTCGGGTCGAACTCCGTGCTGACGACCGACGGTTCCTGCGGGATGTGGGCCACGGCGCCCAGCGCGGTCTCCTGGTGGCCGCCGACGTAGTAGTCACCCGGGAAGTACTCGACGACGCTGCTGGGTTCGTTGTCGTCGTTGCCGGGGGTGGCGTGGTTGGGGCAGTCGCCGGTGCCCTCCCACGAGTAGCCGCCGGCGGGATCGGCGCAGGCCATGTTGATGTCGCCGCCGGACATGCCGAACTCCGGCGTGCTGTTCCCGGGGCGGGGGTCCAGCCCCTTCGCGCTGAGGACGTCCATGAAGCGGTCGCGGAAGCCCAGCACCATCGAACCGTCGTTGGCGAAGGCGAGCCCGGACAGCTCCGGCTGCGGGTCGATGTAGGTGGTGCCCGACGCCGCCCGGTCGTCCCACGTCGCGAGACTGGTGTTCCACGGGTTCCAGTGGGTGGCCTTGTCGGTGTTGCCGACACCGGTGAAGACGGTGCCGCGCTCGAAGGAGAGCGGCTGGGTCAGCACGGTGTCGAACCGCTTGCCGTCGTACGTGGAGACGACGGCTTTCAGGTCCGCGCGCGCTTGCGTGCTCTCCGCGTCGCACACGCCGCCGACGTACAGCTTGTTGTCGTGGACGGCGAGGGCGAACGGCCGCCAGTCGCCGGGCGCCGCGCAACCCGGGTCCGGAATCGGCACCGTGGCCTTGGGCGCCGAGGCGGTGGACCCCGTCGCGTCGAAGCTCACCAGGGTGCGGGTGAGCAGGTTCACCGCGTACAGCGTCGAGCCGTCCTCCGACAGGGCCAGGCCGCCGATGCTCTCCTTGCCCGGTGCCTCGGTGAACCCGGGGTCCTTGATCATGTCGGCGGTGTCATGCGGCGTCACCGCGGCGCCCGGCACCGTGGCGAACGGCTTCGCGCCCCCGCCGTCGACCGGCACGGTGTAGATCGCGTCACCGCCGTTCGGCCCGTACAGGGCGTACCGGCGGGCGAACGCGCTCTGGAACAGCCGTCCGCGGTAACGGTCGTACGCCAGGCCGAACGTCGTGCCCACCTCGGACTGCATGTCCAGGGTGGTCGGGCACGCCGTGTCGGTGGGGCAGGTGCCCCGGGCGCTCGTCCCGAACGCCACCAGCGCTTGGGTGTCGGTTCCGTTCCCACCGCTCTGGATCGGTACGAAGTACCGCGAGTCCGGCAGCGTGTAGTCGGCCGCGTCCCAGACCCCGGTGATCACCGAGGCGTCCTTGCCGCCCGAGACGTCCACGAAACTGGTGAAGCTGTCGAAGTGGTTCGCCGCGGTGGAGGCGGGCGCCGCCCGCAGATAGTCGCTGTACGGTGCGGGGACGGTGACATCGACGCGGTAGCGGTCGCCGGTCAGCTTGGCCGACGGCGGTACCACGACCTTGCCGGTCGCGTCCGTGGTGCCGGTGACATGATGGCCGGCCGCGTCGGCGACATCGACCTTCATGCCCCGTTGCGGCACGTCCGTGGTGGCGTTGATCACGCCGGTGCCGAAGAAGTCCCGCAGCACCTCGACGGTCAGAGTGCCGTCGGAGGTCGAGGCGCCGGCCTGTGCGGCGCTCGTCACGACCGTGCCGGTGGCGGCGCCCATCAGGAGAAGACCTGAGAGCCCCACTCGCACCAGCCTGTGTAGTGGCATGGCATTCCCTTGTTCGTACCACGTCGGCGCCGACCGCCGACGTCGACACAGCAAGCTCGCGCGCCACGCTACAAGTTGACGGAGTGTCATGCACCGGAAACGCAAAGTTTCGGCGGGCCCTCCGGTGGCGACCTGTTAGCATCGCGCCGCGTGAGGATCACGAAGGGTCTCCCGCGGCGCGCGACGGGCCGCCGCCCCCGGCGGTCGCGGTTACGCTGGGCGGCTGCCGCCCTCGTCCTCGTGGCTGCCGCGGCAACCGCGTTGGTGCTGGTAGGCGGCAGCGGCGGCGGCTCCACCGGCCGGCGCGCCCTGACCTCGGACGAGGCGAACCGGCTGGCGATCACGCGGTTCCGCAACTACCAGGCGGGCGGCCGCGCGGTGACGATCACCGTGCCGAGCACCGCCGGCGGGCTGGTCGTCACCGGGTCCGTCGACTACCGCGCCAAGATCGGTTACGGGGTGGTCCGCGGCAGCGGGCGCGACACGTCCAGCGACGGGCTGGTCGAGTGGACGGCCACCACGGTGTTCGTCCACCCCATGGCGAACGCCCCGGCGGCGGCACCGGCGTCGCCGCCCGCGTCCGGCTGGTACGGCCGTCCGCTGACGACGGCCGGCAGTTCCCTGGACAGCTCGTTGTCCATCGCGCTCGGCCTCGGCAGCGACCGGCCGGACAACGCCGAACTGCTGCCGCAGAACGGCGCCGTCCGCGTCGGGCAGGGCACGGTGCGCGGCCATCAGGTGGTCGTCATGACCGGGCCGAACTCCCGTACCGGGAAGGGTACTTCGGGCACCGTCCGCTACTGGCTCGGCGCCGACGGGACCATGTACCGGGTACGGGCCGGCGTGGCCTCCGAGTCGGAACCGATGGTCATCGACTTCGACACCCAGAAGTACGTCGCCGTCCGGCCGCTTCCGGGCGTCACGCCGTCGCCGTAGTGCCGTGGCCCCGGCGGCAAGTCCGTTCTGCGGCAACCTCGTTCAAGAGGTCTGCACCCGGGCGCCGGTGGCGAGCAGCGACGGCGACGGCAGCGGGATGTCCGCGGTGTCCGGCAGCGCCGGAACGGCCGGCACGGCGGTGGCCCCGGCGGTGCCGGCGTTCGGGAACTGCGGCTGCGGGCCCGGCGCGGCCACGTCGGTGAACGGGATGCCGGCGGGCGCCGTCGGCCTCGTCCAACTGCCCGACGGCGTCGCCGAGTCGGCCCGCACCGGACAGGACGCGGTGGCCGCGAGCCGCGCGGGCACCGTGGTGTGAAGTACGTTGCCACGCAGGCAATTGCCCTGCCCGTGCGTGGCGTTGGGGAACGTCCAGCCGACGTCGACACCGTTGGCGGTGAACGTGTTCTCCGTGATCTGGTTGCCGTCCGGCGGCAGGTCGGCCGTCGCGGTGATCACGAACCCGGCGTCGGCGTTGCCGGTGATCCGGTTGTGGACGAACCGGTTGCCGCTGCCGCCGTCCACCCCGACGCCGATACCCCAGCCCCCGTCGGCCTGTTCGGGCGTACGCGGCTGCTGGTTGTCCGCGATCAGGTTGCCGGCGACGACGGCCCCGCGCTGCGGGAGCAGCTTCTCCTGGTGGTCGGAGTCGGTGGTCAGGCCGACCCGGTTGCCGACGAGGCGATTGCCCACCACGTACATGTCGCCGCTGGCGTTGGTGCCTTCGTAGCCGACCGCGTTGAGCTCGGCGACGTTGTCCCGTACGACGATCCCGCACGGCTTGCACTGCCCGACGTAGATCCCGGAGTCGGCTCCGCCCGAGGCGTAGGAGTGCTCGATCACGCCGTTCTGCGCGGAGAACGCGTAGATGCCGTAGAGCCCGTTGCGGGTCGCGGTCACATACGAGACCAGGAACGACTTCAGGAAGGTGACGGGCTCGTCGCCGGTGTCGTAACCGCCGCTCTGCCCGGGCAGCCCGGCGACCGCCGCCGCGCTGCCGGTGACCAGCACCCCGTTCTGGGTGTTGTTCTCCACGGTGAGGTTCTCCACCGCCACCCCGGGCGCGGCGACGACGACGCCGTTGGGCTGCCGCAGCCGCCCGTCGATGACGACCTTCTGCCGGGACTCGCCGCGCAGCGTGACGCGGGCCGTGTCGATCCGCACCGACTCGTGGTAGACGCCCGCGGCGACCAGCACCATGTCGCCCGGCCGGGCCAGGGACACCGCGGCCGAGATGGTCGGGGCGTCGGCAGGCACGCGGATCGTCACGTGCGCGCCGCTGGGCCGCCGGCCCTGGTCCGATCCGTCGTCGCCATGGCCGCCACCGCCGCTGCTACAGCCGGCCAGGAGCGCCAGCGCGACCAGTAACGCTGCCGTCACGCGAAGTGCTGATCGAGGCATGGGCACAGTCTGGCACGGCGCCGAAATCCACGGCGTTCTTTGGGAGTTGAGGGGTATGCGGGGATGCGGATGTGGCACTCTGCACATCATGCGCCCGCCCGATCACCAGCCGTCACGTCGCAGGTTCCTCGATGCGACCGGCGCCTTGGTGGCCTTCGGCCTTGCCGCAGGGTGCACCTCGGACTCGGACAACTCAGGCTCGGGCAAGTCGAGTTCGGCCAAGTCGGCGTCGGAGACGTCGGGTTCGGGCGCGTCGGGTTCGGCCGATTCGGGTTCGCACGGCCCCTCCGCGGCGGCCTCGACCGCGCCGGTGACGCCGACCGGCGCGCACCAGGCGGGCATCACCCTCCCGCAGCCGGCCCAGAGCAACCTGCTCGCCGTGGTGGCCGACCTGACCGCCTCGGCAGCCGTCGGCCCGCTGCTGGCCGAACTCGGCCGGACCGTCAGCGCGCTCACCGCGGGGTCCGACGCCCGGCTGCTCGGCCTGCCGCCCGGCGATCTCACCGTGACGATCGGGGTGGGCCCACGGCTGGTACGGATGGCCGGCCGATCGCTGCCCGGCGCGACCGACCTCCCCCGGTTCTCCCGCGAGCGGATCGCCCCCGAGACGCGCGGCGGTGACCTGCTGCTACAGATCTGCGCGAGCGACGCCCTCGTCCCAACTGTCGTCGCCACCAACCTCCTTGACCAGGCCGGCGACCGACTCCGCGAACGCTGGCGCCAGTCCGCGCACCGCGGCCCGAACATCCCTGTGGACAAGACCCTCACCGCACCGCGCAACCTGCTCGGCTTCATCGACGGCATCGTGGGCCCGCACACGACCGCCGCGCAGGAACGCCACCTGTGGCTGGCCGGACCGGCCCCGGTCGCGGGCGGCACCATCGCCGTGCTGCGGCGCATGGAACTCGACCTGCCGCGGTTCGCCGCGCTGTCCGTCGCCGAGCAGGAAGCGGTCTTCGGCCGGCGCCGGTCCACCGGCGACCCGCTGTCCGGCGGCACCATCACCGCGGACCCGGCCCTCGGCGCCAAGACCCCCGAGGGGCGCTACCTCATCCCGGCCGACGCCCACGTCCGCCGCGCCAACGCCAACGCCGTGGGCGTCGGCCTCATGCTCCGCCGCTCCTACAGCACCGACTCACCCGCGGCCGGCCTGCTCTTCATCAGCTTCCAGAACGACATCCGGACCTTCACCAACACCCTGACCCACATGGACGATTCCGATGCGCTGCTGGGCTTCACCACCACGACCGCCGGCGCGACCTTCCTGATCCTCCCCGGCTTCGACCCCCAACGCCCCCTCGGCTCCACCCTCTTCCCCTGACTCCTGACCCCTGCCACCGTCACCGCCGTGGTCGTGGCGCTCGGCCGCGCCTTGCCCGGGTGGCTGACGGGGTGGCTGACGGGTTGGCTAGTGCTTCGCGTGGCCGTCGTACTCCTCGCGAGCGGCGAGGACGTCCTCGACGTACCGCGCCGACCACTCCGTGAGCGCCTTGAAGGGGCCGCGCAGCCCGTCCCTCCCGGTCGCCCGGGGAACGGTCCTCCGCCGTGCCCACCCGCACCACAGTGCACGGTCGGCGGGGGCGTTCGGCGGGGGCGTCGCCCGAATGGGCGACCTGGCGCGCGCCTCCGCACGCGGAATGGCACGGTTGGGGTGCAGCGGCCGACCTACGGGGGACGGAAGCCGCCGCCGCCCGGTCCGGCGGGAGATTCGTCGGCCGGGAAGACGCCAGCACAGCGGTCCGCTTGGAGGATGATCCGTGCACGGCAAGTCGTTCAGCGAGCGCGTCGGTCACCTGTTGCATCGGCGTCCGGGCGCCTCGCGCCCCACGCGAGAGGGTGCCGAGCCGGACACGTTCGGCCTGGAGGAGGAGAAGGTCCTCCGTTTCGTTGACGGCACGCTGGACCCCGCCGGCGAGTCGCAGCTCGCGGAGGAGGTCGCCAAGACCCTTCCCCGGGGTTGGTCCCTGCACCCCCGGGCCAAGGAGCGGCTGAACAAGGTCACCGAACACCTGGGCAGCGAACCTCAGTTGCTGGAATGGCTGGACCACTACCCCGGCTTCCCGCGGCTGACCGCGCGCATGTTCGCATTGATGGGCAGGCTCGACCAGTTCAGCATCGACGCCGGAGTCGTCGAGGCGCTGCGCGCGTCCCGTGCCGAGGATCCGTTTCCCGCCGGGCTGAAGGACGTCCTGACGCCCATGACCAGCGAGGAGACGCTCAGCGACATCGCCTACCGCCTCAACGGTCTCCTCTTCGATCAGCGTACGCAGGATGCGACCCGACTCGCCCTGGCGACGACCGACTGGCTGCGGCACGTCGCCCAGCGGGCGGCGGCCCCCTCGTCCTCCGAGGGCCGTGGGTCCGAGGCCGGTGAGTCCGAGGTCCGTGAGATGGGCGACGTGATGACCCACCTGCACCAGGACATCAGCGAGGCCGCGGGCTCGAACGGTTAGGGACGCCGAGCGCCGTGCCTCGCCGCCGGGGCGCGGCGGAACGGGTGCCGGTCGCCGCCTGACCCTTTGTCAAGAAACGGGAAAGCACCCACCAGACCCTACCTACGCCCGCGTTCACCCGAACGGGTGATGGAATGTCCGAATAACCGATCGGGCAGGTAGGGTCGGCCGCAGCAATCCCGGACACAAGTCCGGACATAAGTTCGGCCCCCGGCAGGACGGCAATCCTGATCGAGGGCCTGACCACCAAGGAAGAGAAGACCTTCCCGATGGCTGACCGCCAGTCTATCGCGGCCCCGCCCGCGTACCAGATCCCCGACGACGCGCCCCGCTCCGGCGTGCTGCACGTCCGGCACCGTCACACCGACCGGTTCACCGTGGTCGGCAACCACCTCGCCCAGCATCCCCGGCTGTCCGCCGTCGCGATCGGGCTCGCCGTGCACATCCAGTCGCTGCCTGACGGTGCCTCGGTCACCGTCAAGGCGCTCACCCTGCGCTTCCCCGAGGGCGAGATCACCGTCCGCCGCGCGCTCAACGAACTCGAAGCGGCCGGCTACCTCGAACGCCGCCGGGTCCCGCTCGGCGGTGGCCGCTTCGCCACCCGCACCCTCGCGTACGACCGTCCCGGCGCCGTACCCCAGACCGCCGCGGAGCCCGCGGCCCCGCCGCGTCAACCGCCCGTAGCGTTACCCGCACCCGTACCCGTACCGGAAGCCGCACCGGCAGCCGTACCGGCACCCGTACCCGTACCGGCACCGGCACCCGCACCCGTACCGGCACCCGCTCCCGCTCCCGCTCCCGCACCCGTAGCGCCGAGCGAGCGGGGCCCGCGTTCGCGCGGCGTGCCCGCGGTGGGGACGGCGACCGAACCCCGGGGGTTCGCCTCGGGTATCCCCGCGACCGGCCCGGCGGCGGATCTGCTCGCCCGGCTCCGTCTCGCCGACCCCCGACTCCTGCTCTCCGTACGGG